>NZ_JACKZK010000025.1:0-84253 GCF_014230245.1 Pseudomonas sp. MSSRFD41
GTGCTGTCCTACGTGCGCGGCAAGGTCAATGCCGGCGGCGTCGGGTTCGTTGCCGCCAGCGATATCGTGATCGCCGACCAGAGCGCCTCGTTCAGCCTTTCGGAGTTGCTGTTCGGGCTGATGCCGGCCTGCGTATTGCCGTTCCTGGAGCGTCGCATCGGCCCGCAGCGCGCCCACTACATGACATTGATGACCAGCGCGATAGGTGTCGACCAGGCCCTGGCTTGGGGCCTGGTGGATGCCTGCGCGGCCGATGGCGACAACCTGCTGCGTAAGCACCTGTTGCGCTTGCGGCGCCTGTCCCGGCCCGGGGTGGCGCGCTACAAGCAATTTCGTGGCGCGCTGTGCGGCGCGCCACGACTCGATCGCGACGCCGCGCTGGCGGCCAACCGGCAGGTGTTCAGCGATCCGCAGAACCTTTCGAACATCGTGCGTTACGTCGAGACGGGCGCGTTCCCGTGGGAGCAGGTGTGATATGAACGACGATCTGGTACAGCTCGAGCAGGTAACGCCAGCGATCGTGCAGGTCACCATGACCGATCGCATCCACAAGAACGGATTCTCCACTGGCTTGGCCCAGGCACTGATCCGCACCTTCGAGACGGTGCGTAGCAATCCGGCGTGGAAGGTGGTGGTCCTGACTGGCTACGACACCTACTTCTGCACCGGCGGCACCCAGCAAATGCTGCTCGAGCTGGCAGACGGGCGCGGCCAGTTCACCGACTACCCGATCTACGAATTGCCCTTGAACTGCGAGATCCCGGTAGTGGCAGCCATGCAGGGGCATGCGATTGGTGGCGGGCTGGTGTTCGGCCTGTTCGCCGACCTGGCGGTGCTCAGCCGCGAGAGCGTGTATGCGGCGAACTTCATGCGCTATGGCTTCACCCCGGGGTTCGGCGCGACCCTGGTGCTGCAGGAGAAGCTCGGCCTGGCGCTGGCCCAGGAACTGCTGATGACTGCCGAGAACTATCGCGGTGACGAGCTGGCTGGCCGCGGCATCCCGTTCCCGGTGCTGCCGCGGGCGAACGTGCTGGCCCATGCCCATGAACTGGCGGCGCAATTGGCCGAGAAACCCCGGCATTCATTGGTGACCCTCAAGGCGCACCTGACCTCTGGCCTGCGTGCGCAGCTGCCCGCGGTCACGGCCCGCGAGGTGCAGATGCACGCGCAAACCTTCCATCACCCCGAGGTGCGAGAGCGTATCAAGGCACTGTTCGGCAACTGATTGGCCGTTACCCGGTGCGTTATTCCTTCAACAGCGAGGCACAAGCATGACCAGAGAACAGGTATTCGAATTGATTGTCCGTCACGTCCGGCAAGTGATTCCCACCCTTGCCAGCCATGCGTTCACCCGCGGCGACCGCTTGCGTGACCTGGGGGCGAACTCGGTGGATCGCGCGGAAATCGTGATGCTGGTGCTGGAGTCGCTGTCCCTGAGCATTCCTCGGGTAGAGCTGTTCGGCCCGGGCAATATCGGCGAACTGGCGGACCTGATCCACGCCCGGCTCGAGGCGCGGGCGGTGTAGCACGGATGGACCGGGCAGCGGGGCGCCAAGTCCGGCGCGCCGCCAGGGGCAATGCACAACGGAGGTGTCAATGAAGGTGTTCATCTTTCCCGGCCAGGGTTCGCAGCAGCGAGGTATGGGTGGCCCGCTGTTCGATGAGTTCCCCGAGCTGACCGAAGCGGCCAGCGACCTACTCGGTTATTCGATCAAGGCCCTGTGCCTCGATGACCCGGATGGCCTGCTGGACCAGACCCGCTACACCCAGCCGGCGATCTATGTGGTCAACGCCCTGGCCTATTTCCAGCGGCTGCGCGATGGGGCCCAGGCGGATGGTTTCGCCGGCCACAGCCTGGGTGAATTCAACGCCCTGCTGGCGGCGCAGTGCTTCGATTTCGCAGAGGGCCTGCGCCTGGTCCAGCGCCGCGCCGAGCTGATGAGCCAGGTCAGTGGCGGGGACGGGGGCATGGCCGCGATCATGAACCTGCGGCGCCACACGCTGGTGGAGCTTTTGCAGGCGCAACAGGCCGATGGTGTCGACCTGGCGATTCACAACGCCCCCTTGCAGAGCGTGATCGCCGGGCCCAAGGCCGAGCTGGCGCGCCTGGAAAGCGCGGTCGAGGCAGCGGGCGGCATGCTGTATCCGCTCAATACCAGTGGCGCCTTCCACTCGCGCTACATGCAACCGATCGCCGATGCCTTTCGCGCGTATCTCCAAGGCCTGGAGCTGGCGCCGCCGAACAAGCCGGTAATCGCCAACGTTTCGGCCCAGCCGTATAGCCAGGAAGCGATCGCCGACCACCTGGTCCAGCAACTGACCCATCCAGTGCAATGGTGCGAGAGCATCCAATACCTGCTGGCCCAGGGCGAGGTGCAATTCGAAGAGGTCGGCCATGGCGAGGTGTTGACCAAGCTGGTGGAGAAGATCCGCGCTGGCAGCCGCCCGCCTGTGCCTGGCGTTGCGGTTTCGCCGGGGGGCGCAGCGCCTGGGCCTCGCGAAGCGGTGCTGCACAGCGCCATCGAGCAGGTCGCCCAGTGGAATGCCCGGCATCCCGCCGGCACTCGGGTGCGCTCGCTACGGGTCGACGGCGAGCTGCTGACTCGCAGCACCGCCTTGGTGTTGCTGGGCCACCGGGCGGCGGTCTACCTGCAAGGCCACAACGGCTATTTCGCCCTCGACGAGATCCAGGCGTTGTAGCCATCCATGCAGCCATGGGCCGGCCCGTTGCCTTCGCCCGAATCGACAATCCTGGTGCCAACATGCTTGCCACTCGACCACTACCCGTTGCGATCACCGGTGTCGGTATCGTTTCCGCCATTGGCCAGGGCCGGGAGGCCTTCACCCGCGCACTGCTGGCCGGCGACGCCGCTTTCGACGTGCTGCAACGCCCCGGGCGCCAGGGGCAAAGCCGTTTTCTCGGCGCCGAACTCGGCCCCCTGCAACTGCCGCAGGAGCGTGCGCCACGGCTGTTCCGGCAGTTGTCGCTGACGGCCGAGGCGGCCCTGGTGGCCTTGCATGAAGCCTGGCAGGACGCCCGCCTGGAGGACGTGGACCCGCAGCGCATAGGCCTGGTCGTCGGCGGCTGCAACCTGCAGCAACGTGAACTGGCCCAGCTCCATGAGCGCTACACCGGGCGCGAGGCCTTCGTGCGGCCGGGCCATGGCGTCGAGTTCATGGACAGCGACCTGTGCGGGTTGTGTACCCAGCAGTTCGGCATCCAGGGCATGGCCTGCACCGTGGGCGGGGCCTCGGCCAGCGGCCAGGTCGCGGTGATCCAGGCGCTACAGGCGGTGCAGTCGGGGCAGGTGGATGTGGCGATCGCGCTGGGCGCCCTGATGGACCTGTCGCATTGGGAGTGCCAGGCGTTGCGTTCGTTGGGGGCCATGGGCTCCGAGCGCTATGCCGATGCACCGATGCAGGCGGCTCGGCCGTTCGACCGCGACCGAGACGGTTTCATCTATGGCGAGTGTTGTGGCGCGGTGGTGGTGGAGCGCATGGCCGGCCCCACGCGCAGCACCGTCCGGCCCTATGCGCAATTGTCCGGCTGGGGCTGGACCATGGATGCCAACCGCAATCCCGACCCATCGCGCGAGGGCGAGATGCGCGCCATCGCTCAGGCTTTGGGGCGCGCGGGCCTGGCCCCGGGGCAGATCGACTATGTGAACCCCCACGGGACCGGCTCGCCCCTGGGCGATGTGGTGGAGCTGGCTGCCCTGCGCGACAGCGGCCTGGGCCACGTGCGCCTCAACACCAGCAAGTCGCTGCTCGGCCATGGGCTCACCGCCGCCGGCACCGTGGAGGTAATCGCCACGCTGGTGCAGATGCGCGAAGGGCGCCTGCACCCGAGCCGTAACCTGGACACGCCGATCGATCCGTCCTTCGACTGGGTCCGTGATGTGGCCAGACCGCACCCGATAGAGCACGCCCTGACCCTGAGCATGGGTTTTGGCGGCATCAACACTGCGTTGTGCCTGACGCGCCATGAGTGATGAACAGCCAAGGAGAAAGCCAATGTTATCCGTAGGAATAGAAGCGATGAACGTGTTCGGCGGTCGGGCCTGCCTGGACGTTGCCGAACTGGCCGCGCACCGCCAGCTGGATACGGCGCGCTTCAATAATCTGCTGATGAAGGAAAAGACCGTCGCGCTGTTGGACGAGGACCCGGTGACCTATGCGGTGAACGCAGCACGCCCTCTGGTGGAGGCGTTGTCGGCCGAAGAGAAGGTCCGGATCGAGTTGCTGATCACCTGCTCGGAGTCGGGGATCGATTTCGGCAAGTCGCTGAGCACCTACGTCCATCACCACCTGGGACTGGACCGCAACTGCCGATTGTTCGAACTCAAGCAGGCCTGCTATTCGGGCACCGCAGGCTTGCAGATGGCGGTGAACTTCATCCTGGCCCAGGTCTCGCCGGGGGCCAAGGCGCTGGTGATCTCCACCGACCTGGCCCGGCACATGACCGCCGATGGCGGCAGCGCACTCACCGAGGACTGGTCGTTCGCCGAGCCCAGCACCGGTGCCGGCGCCGTGGCGATGCTGATCAGCGACCAGCCGCGGGTCTTCGACATCGACGTTGGCGCCAACGGCTACTACGGCTATGAAGTGATGGACACTTGCCGGCCAACCCCGGATACCGAGGCCGGCGACTCCGACCTGTCGCTGCTGTCCTATCTGGACTGCTGCGAGAACGCATTCCTCGAGTACCAGAAGCGCGTCGGCGACGTCGACTATGTCGGCTCGTTTCGCTACCTGGCGTTCCATACACCCTTCGGTGGGATGATCAAGGGTGCACATCGCACCATGATGCGCAAGCAGGCCCAAGCTACGCCGGCGGATATCGAGGCCGATTTCCAGCGCCGGGTGACGCCGGGGCTCAGCTATTGCCAGCGGGTCGGCAACATCATGGGCGGTACCGTGCTGCTATCGCTGGCCAGCACCATCGCCAATGGCCGCTTCGAATCGCCGGGGCGCATCGGTTGCTTCTCCTATGGCTCGGGCTGCTGTTCGGAGTTCTACAGCGGCGTAGTGCGCCATCAAGGTCAGGTGCAACTGCGGGCCCAGGAGATCGAACGCCAGCTCGATAACCGTTACCGGCTGTCGATGAGCGAGTACGAAGGGCTGTTGCAGAGCAACACGCAGGTACGCTTCGGCACCCGCAACGTACGGATCGACGACGCTTCCAGCGTACGTCCGCAGTTGCCGCGTGCGGATCGACCACAGCTGGTTCTGCGGGAAATCAAGGAATTCCACCGCGATTACGAATGGCTCCATTAAGAATTTGGCCTGTCTCAGAGTCGCATCAACGGAGGTAGTGAACTAGAGTAAATTCATATGCCTAACTGGGTAGCATTTTCCATGAGTTAACTCGAGACTTTGTAAAGGAAGTCTCTATAGCTTTATCTGCTAATGCTATGAGTAGTTGGTGTTAGCTTGTTTAGTTGGTGGGAAGTGTGTGGGTGGTAGGCTGTTAATAAGTGCTTGCTGTTTGTATAAGGTTTTGAGGTGCAGTTGTTTGATTATATTTTTTGAGGTTTAAGTTATGCGAAATGTTCGAATTCAAACCCTAGACGGGCATGGTATTACAATCGCTGCAGACATTTATTTTCCTGACGGATTCGATCAGAATAAGCAGTATCCGGCTATCGTCGTTTCTCATCCCGGAGGTGGGGTAAAGGAACAAGTCTCGGGCTTGTATGCCCGAAAATTAGCCGTAGAAGGCTTTCTCACGATTGCTTTCGATGCTTCCTTTCAGGGAGAGAGTAATGGCATACCGCGACAACTCGAAAATCCCTATATTCGTACTGAAGACGTTAGCAGTGTTGTCGACTATCTGACCACTCTTCCATATGTAGACTCTGCACATGTTGGTGCAATGGGAATCTGTGCGGGTGCGGGTTATACCGCTAACGCGGCGATTAATGACCATCGTATTAAAGCTATTGGTATGGTAAGTGCCGTCAATATTGGCCAAATGCTCCGTAATGGATGGGAAAATACGGTCAAGGATTGTGATGCTCTTCCCTTCATTGAACATGGTTCCCAAGCCCGCACTTGTGATGCTCAAGGTGGCGAACTAGCCTCTCTGCCTCTAGCGCCTTTACGCGAGGAAGACGCCCCCAATGAAGAGTTACGGGAGGCTTGGGAGTATTACCACACATCGCGTTGTGAGCACCCTAATGCGCCGGGATTTATGACTACTCGTAGTCTGCCGCAAATTATAAGTTATGACGCCTATCACAAGGCTGAGGTCTTTTTGACTCAGCCGATACAGATTGTGGCGGGTACCCAGGCTGGTAGCAAATGGATGAGTGAGGACTTACTCCTTCGTGCGGCCAGCAAGGTTAAGCAGATACACTTGATCGAAGGTGCCAATCATATGTCTCTGTATGATAATCAATCTTATGTTAATGAGGCGGTTTCGGTACTTGCGGAGTTCTTTAAAAGTCGCTTGTAAGACCGTCTTTTGAATCGCAGCTCAGTATTTTTGTGATTGTTGTTATGCTTGAATATTGAGATCTAATATCGCACAGAACTAATGTTGGCTAAAACTCTTTGATTTTCAGAGGGTGGTTTCGTGAGGTTTTTTTAGTTTGGTTTAGTCTTTAATTTATATGGCTTATGGTTTGATTCTAGTCTCTTGGGTGTTTAAGATTGGTATAAAAGAGCTTTTTGTAATTTTCCTTGATATTTATCTGAGGGCTGTTATTTTTTTGGATTCGGCATGATATTGTTTTTTATGTGGTTTTTCACAGGTAGATATCTAACTTTCAGAGATTCTGTTCTGTAAATGTCAGGGTTAAGGCCCTAAAGTAATTGCTAATTTCAGGAGTACGTCATGGACGACGAACAGCGCCTTGCACAAGGTATTGGTCAGCATGCGGGCTTGCAGCCCATCGCGATTGTCGGAATGAGCTGTCGTTTCGCACCGCAACTTTCCAGCCTGGAGAGTTATTGGGACTTTCTGGTTCAAGGCCGCTGCGCGGTCGGTGACTTGCCCGGCGAACGCTGGGCCGATTATGAGAACAGCAGTCCCGAAGTCGCGGCGGCGCTGAAGAAAGCCACGCGCCGTGGATGCTTCATGGAGCGGATCGATCACTTCGATCCGGGATTCTTCGGTATTTCCGCCCGCGAGGCGCAGTCCCTGGACCCGCAGCAGCGGATGATCCTGGAACTGGCCTGGGAGGCGCTCGAGCACGCCGGTATCCCGCCATCGACGATCAAGGGCAGCGAGGCCGGGGTATTCGCCGCCGCCAATTCGTTCGACTACGGGCACCGGATGCTGGCCGACCTGAGTCATATCGAGCCCTGGGTGGTCAACGGTGGGATGTTGTTCGGCATCGCCAACCGGGTGTCCTACATCCTCGACCTTCACGGCCCCAGCCTGGTGGTCGACACCGCCTGTGCCGGCTCGCTCACGGCGCTGCACCTGGCCTGCCAGAGCCTGCGCGATGGCAGTACCGGGCTGGCCCTGGTGGCGGCGGTGAACCTGATGACCTTCCCCGGCATGAGCCTGGCGCTGGATGCCTCGGGTGCCACGGCGGCCGATGGTCGCTGCAAATCCTTCGATAGCGCTGCCGACGGTTATGGCCGCGGCGAAGGGGCGGGGGTGCTGGTCCTCAAGCGCCTGGACGATGCACTGCGTGACCAGGACCGGATACTGGCCCTGGTCCGGGGTTCGGGGGTGTTCCAGGACGGCCACAGCGCCGGGATGATGGCGCCCAACGGCGAGGCCCAGGAGCTGATGCTGCGCCAAGTCTATCGCCAGGCCGATATTCCCTGTGCCTCGGTGCAGTACGTGGAGGCCCATGGCACCGGCACCCGCCTGGGGGACAAGGCCGAGCTGACGGCGATCTCCCGGGTGTTCGGCAGCACGCGCAGCGGCGGCGAGAGATGCCTGGTGGGCTCGGTCAAGCCCAATATCGGCCACCTGGAAGCGGGCGCCGGCATCGCCGGCTTGATCAAGGCCGTGCTGGCGCTGAACCACGGACAGCTGCCGCGCAGCTTGTACGAGAACCTGACCGACGAAGTCGACTGGAGTACCTCGGGCATCGAGGTGGTCTCCAGCCTCAGGCCATGGCCGGACACCGGTTCGCCCAGGCGGGCGGGAGTCTCGTGTTTCGGCGTGGGCGGCACCATCGCCCACGCGATCATCGAGGCTGCGCCGGTGACGCTCCAGGCACGGCCGAGTGCCCGGCCGCTTTCCGGTGCGCGGCTGTTCCCGCTGTCCGGCCAGGCGCCGCAGAACCTGCGCCACAGTGCCGCGCGCCTTGCACACTGGGTGCAACAGCACCCCGAGGCCGCGCTGGAAGATATTGCCCATACCCTCGGGCAACGACGCGCGCACTTGCCTGCCAGGGGCGCATTGTTGGCGAGCAATTCCACGGAGTTGCTCGAGGCCTTGGGCCAGATGGCGGCTGGCAGCGATAGCGAGCGCTGTTTCAGCGGCTCGATGCTGGACGGGCGAGGGCCGGTGTGGGTGTTCTCCGGACATGGTGCGCAGTGGCAGGGCATGGGTCGGGAGCTGCTGGCGAGCCAGCCGGTATTCGCCGCTGAACTGGACAGCCTGGCCGAGGTGTTCAGCGCCGAGCTGGGGTACACGCCTCGCGAGGCGCTGGAGCAGGGCGCGTTCGATTCGGTGGAGCGTATCCAGGCCACGACCTTCGCCTTGCAGCTGGCCTTGGCGGCGCTTTGGCGCAGCCTGGGGCTCGAACCCCGGGCGGTGATCGGCTATTCCACCGGTGAGATCGCTGCGGCGGTGGTCGCCGGCGCCCTGGACAAGCCATCGGCCGCGCGTTTTGCCTGCCGCCGGGCGGCGCTTTACCAGCGTTTGTCTGGCCAAGGAGCGATGCTCATGGTCAACCTGCCATTCGCCGAGGCCGCCAGGCGCCTGGAGGGGCGCGCACAGGTGGTCGCGGCAATCGCCGCCAGCCCCTCGTCCACGGTGATTTCCGGTACGGCCGGCGAGGTCGAGCGGCTCGCCGGTGAGTGGGCCGAGGAGGGGTTGGTGCCGCGGCGCGTGGCGAGCGATGTGGCGTTCCACAGTCCACACATCGACCAGCTCCTGGAGGACATCCGCCAAGCCGCTGGCGAACTGCGCTGCCTGACGCCGCGCCTGCCCCTGTACAACTCGACCCTGGACGATCCCCGGGCCCTGGTACCTCGGGATGCGGATTTCTGGTGCGCGAACTCACGTAACCCGGTGCTTTTCGAGCAAGCGGCGACGGCCGCCCTGGAGGACGGCTTCGAGCTGTACCTCGAGGTGTCGAGCAAGCCCATCGTCGCCCACGCCCTGAAGGAGACCGCCGATGCAGGTGGGCGCGAGCATGTACTGGTGTGCCCGAGCCTCAGGGAGGGGCGCCCGGAGTACCCGGAACTGCTCGCCAGCCTCGCTCGTCTGTATTGCCACGGCGCCGACTTGCAATGGCCGGCTCCGGGAGTCTTGCTCGATCTGCCGAGCATGGGCTGGAACCACCAGCGCTACTGGACCACGGCCTTGCCGGTGCGGGCCAACCTGGGCAAGGGCCACGATCCGCTGCGGCATTCGTTGCTGGGCAGCCACCAGCTGGTACGCAGTGCGCCGCCCTGTGACATCTGGCGCACGCGGCTGGATTTCGAACTGCGTCCCTATCCGGGCAGCCATCCGATCTGCGGCGTGGAGATCTTGCCGGCGGCGGTCTTGCTGAACAGCTTCATGCAGGCCGGGACGCGGGACGGGCAACTGCCGACCCTGCGTGACGTGGTGCTGCGCACGCCCGTGGCAGTGGAAGGTACGCGGGATATCCAGATTGTCAGGCAGGGCCAGCAGATCCGCCTGTGCAGCCGTCTGGACGATGAGGCGGCGCAATCCGAGCAGGAGCGCGAGCTGGGCTGGTTGACCCATACCACCGCCAGCCTGGACTGGAACACCGAGCTGCAAGGCCCGGCGCCCGAAGTGGCGGCCTGGCAGACTCACTGCCGCGAGTCGCTGGAGTGGCCGCAGCTCGAGCCGATGTACCGGCGCCGGGGTATCGCCGACTACGGCTTCCGGTGGCATATCGGTTCGTTGCGGCGCGGGCCGGGCCGGCTGATGGCGACGATCCGGGCGCAGCTCGGTCCGACCCAGGCCAACAGCTGGGCGGTGGTGCTGGATGCCGCGCTGACCAGCCTGCCGCTGTTGTTGCCGGATGACGATCTGTTGCGCATGCCGGCGGCTATTGCCTCGCTGTGCGCGAGGCCTACGCCGCCGGAGATTTTTACCCTGTGCGCCGAACGGGCGCCGCGCACTGGCGAGCGCCAGCCCATCGACCTGCTGGTGCTCGATGAGCGGGGAGAGCTGGCCGCGCGCATCGAAGGCCTGGTGTTCATGACGGTGGACCGCCAGGATGAACTGGCCCGCGGCAGCAGTGCGACGGTGTTCGTCGAAGACTGGGAGACCTGTCGCTTCGAGCCCCCCACCGAGCCGCTGCCGCAGTTGCTGCTCCTGGGACCGGACGACGACGCCGCGCAGCGTTTGTCCCTGGGGTTGCGTCGGGCCGGGATCGAGCATGCCCGGGTGCGAGACGGCGCCGAATTGCGCTTGAATGGGCAGCCGACGCTGGTGCTGGTGCTCGGTAGCGCACCGGCAGACGATGAGGCGTTGCCGGATGCGGTCGAGGCCAATGCCTGGAGACTGCTGCAAGCTACGCAGCAGGTCCAGCGCCTGGCCCTGGAGCAGCCATCCCTGCGCCTGGGTTGCGTGACCTTCGGAGTCAAGGCCATGGCCAACCGGATCGCCCTGGCCCAGTCGCCGCTGTGGGGCGTGGCGCGGATCGTCGCCGGCGAACAGCCAGGCCTCTGGGCAGGCTTGATCGACATCGACCCGGCAGCCTTGAACAGCGACAGCACCTTCGGCCTGCTACGAGGCGCCCTGGGGCACAAGAGCGAGGATGTGCTGGCCATCGGTACCCAGGCCTGCCAGGTCCTGCGCTTGCAGGAGGCAGTCGCGCCAGGACCCAAGGGCAAGCCGCAATGCGTTCCGCATGCCAGCTACGCCATCACCGGCGGCTTCGGCGCCCTGGGCCTGCAGGCCGCCCAGTACCTGGTGAACCAGGGGGCACGGCGCCTGGTGCTGATCGGCCGCCAAGGCTTGCCGGCACGCAGCGCCTGGCCCGCGCTGCAGGATCCGCAACAGCGCTTGGTGATCGACGGCATCCGTGCGCTGGAGCGCCAGGGCGTGACGGTGCTGCCCCTGGCGCTGGACATCGCCGATACGGCGAAGGTGGCCGAGGCGTTGTCCGAGTCGGCCCTGGGCCTGCCGGCGATACGCGGTGTGGTGCACGCCGCTGGCGTCTTCAAGGGCGGCATGATCGAGCATCTGCAGCGCGCCAGCCTGTCCCAGGTGCTGCGGGCCAAGGTCACCGGGACCCTGGCCCTGGAGCGGGCATTTCCTCCCGGGAGCCTGGACTTCCTGGTGCTGTTCTCCTCCAGCGGGCAGCTGGCGCGTCCCTCGGGGCAGGCCGGTTATGCCGCGGCGAATGCCTTCATGGATGGCTTCGCCAGGTATCGGGCCGCGCAGGACGGTCAACGGACCCTGAGCATCGCCTGGATGGCCTGGGAGCAGTTGGGGATGTCCAGCCATATCGACGCGACCCTGCGCGAGTGCGCGGCCAATGGCCTGGGGGCTCTGAGTATCCCCACGGCACTGGCGTCCTGGCAGTTGGCCCAGGACTGTGGTGCACCCTATGCGGCGGTATTTCGTGTGCAGCGCTCGGCGGACCTCGGCCAGCCACTGCCGGTGTTGAGCCGGCTGCTGTGCGACGCCGCGCCAGAGGCGGCGCAAGCGACGTCACTCGATCCCTGGCGCGCGGTGCCCGACGAGCAGCTTGGGCAGTGGCTGACGCAAGACATCCAGGCGTTGATCGCGGCTGAACTGCGTTGCGCCCCCGAGGACATCGACCCCCAGCGGTCGCTGGTGGAGAAGGGCATGGATTCGCTGCTCAGCGTGGCACTGCGGATTCGCCTGAAGCAGCGCTACCGGATCGACCTGCCGGCCACGCTCATCTGGAACCACCCGACCGTGGAGGCCATTGCCCGCTACGTGCGCCAGGCACTGGCCTAGCCCGTAAGGCAAGCCGGCCCGGCGCCTGCCAGGCCAGGCAGCGTTGCCGCGACCGGTAGATTTCTCATGCAACCGACAGGAAACCGCCATGCAGAATACAACGGCCAGCTGGACCGCGATCTACACCTCCATCGCCCGTGCCGCCCACCAGGTACTGGACCAGCACCCCAAGGTGGTCGACGATCCGGTGGTGGTCGGCCTGGTCGAGGGCTCCAGTGCGGCGCAGATCCAGGCCCGGGCCGACGACTTCCAAGGGCCGGTGCAGTGCCTGGCCCGGGCGTTGTTCGTCATGCGCAATCGCTTGGCCGAAGACGAACTGCATCGAGCGGTAGCGGCTGGGGTGGGGCAGTACCTGATGCTTGGGGCGGGCTTGGATACTTTCGCCTATCGCCAGCCCGACTGGGCCCAGGGCATACGCCTGATCGAGGTCGACCATCCGGCCTCCCAGGCATGCAAGCGCGGTTACCTGCACGCGGCGCGCATCGGCATTCCACGCAACCTCAGCTTCTGTGCCATGGATTTCGAGCGCGTGACCCTGCGCCAGGGCCTGGAAACCGTCGGCTTCGATCCCCAGGTGCCGACCTTCCTGTCCTGGCTCGGCGTCACCCAGTACCTGGAGCGGGTGGCGATCCAGCGCACCCTGGAAGATGTGCTGGCGCTCCCGGCCGGTAGTGGCCTGGTGATGAGTTTCATCATCAAGGATCCAGGGCTCGATGGCCTGGACCAGGAGGCGGTGCAGGTGTTTTCCAGCCTGGCGGCCGCTCGCGGCGAACCCTGGATCAGCCGCTTCGACCCCGGGCAGTTGCAGCACTGGCTGCTGGAACTGGGGTTTGCCGAGGCGCTACTGGTCGCACCGGCCGAGCTGGAGCAACGTTACTTCGCCGGGCGCACGGACCGCCTGCGGGCACCGGTCTTCGAACAACTGGTGATCGCGCGGGTATAAGTGTCCACGAGGGGGCAGCGGGTGCTCTTTAAAGGACAGCTACAGTGAGTGTTCAGCAGCGCAGCTGCGTTTGCCGGTAGGTGGAAGCCTGGCGGAGTTGCTTCTGAGGGTGGTCTAGCCGGATTTCGGCTGAGCCAGGAAAGAATTTGCATTGGGCGCTCCATGAGGTTTCATGGCGCGGGTTTTCCTCTACAGGCGGAAGGGCAGCAACTGAAAACCATTTTTAGGGGAGGAGGGGTTTTTGAGGCATTGTGCTACTACGTCGAGAATATTCCCGGGCTGCGATAATTCTGGTTTGTGAGTTTTGACTTCTAGTTACTTTAGTTAAGGTGCTAGGTATACTTGGTAGGAAGGCAGTAAAATTATAAAATTTTCCATTGCTTGTGGTAAGATGGTTGGTAGTCTTAGTGTTAATTAAAGGATTGAACCAATTCTTGTGGGTAATGTTTTGTTCGTTGTTCAACTCTAATTTTTAGAGGCGCTTAAGTTTGATGATTAAATGTCGAATATATGTTTCTGTGTGCAGTTTTCTTGACTCGGTTTTATGTAAGAAGCGAAAAAAGATCTGCAGGCATTCTGGTCGATCTAATTGCTATTATATCTTCTAGGTTTTTTACCATTCCAAATGATCACCCCTGCGGCAGACATTCTTGTTGGGGATTTATAAAGTGGCGAAAACTCCTTCCATAAAGACGTCAAGCCGCTCGCTTTGAGTGCGCAAGGCAAGTGTTTTTAATAGTTCCAATGTACTTCGAAAAGCTGGCTTGATTTTCTTGCATGAATTTTCCATGTTGCTCAAGCTGATCCTGCATGTATTTCACTCCATAGCGATATCTGTGCTGGCTTAAATGTTATTAGCTGAGAGTGTTTTATATTTTCATGTCGTTCCGTTTTAAAAATAGTCTTCAGTTTTTATATTGTTGATTGATATGTTTGCAATATTGCCGAAATGTGAGTTGTGTGAAGCATTACGTTTAGTTGTTGACGCTATTCTGTTAACCATCAAATAGAGCTCTACGCTCTCTGCTAAAGCTTGAGTGTGATGTTTATGACGACATTTACAGTGATACCCAGGCCGACCGTAAGCACCTAATGCATACCAATCTTTGTTTGGCTTGCCTCCGCTGTTCTGATGTGGGTCGCTAAACGTAGCCAGAAGCTTTGGGGATTATAGAGTCTTTGCACCGATCCATTGGTTCCCAGTGATCTCCCCCAAAAAGGGAATTATAGATGTAAAATTTTGTAATGAAACAAATTTGTCTCTGGTGAACCTCATTAGCTTCTCTAAGCTTAGCCTCCGTTGCTCTCTTTCACGTTGCAGAAGGCTTAGGAAATGCGCAAACGAGGTGAGGTTTACTGGGAGTGGTCTGTTCCGGAATTGCATTGCCGCAACTACGATGAGCGATTACCCTGTGGTAGCCAAATCAATATCCAGGTGCGTACCTCAAAGCTCAGGATCACCCAGCTCTTTCTAGGCATCTATGGAAAAAATGGCGAGATGCTGGTTGAGGAGAGTTAACTTGACTGCGGCGGTCAGAGTATGACCATAGCGATGGCTTGGGCGCTTCAGCGTGCTCGGGATTGGAGGGCAGAAATATATCGAGCTTCATCTACTTCCCAGCGGCATAGTCTGTCGAGAAAAAGCCTCTTGTGTAGAGCGATTCGCTGATTCAGCTCATATACTCGGCTAGCGCGGACGAGAGTAGGACCTGCGGTTAAAAAGTGACGTTTTCGCTCGGATAGGTAAAGGGATGGTCGAAGGCCTGTTAGGCAATGTCTATTGGAGGGGCTCTATGCTTCTTATCAAAAGCTTGATTATTCACTTCAATCACGGGTAGCTGTTCTTCAGCCCAGCTCTTGAATGCTAGGACGATCAGCAACAAAGATTGCCCAAGCACAGTTAACTCGTACTCCACACGTGCTGGGCGTTCGTCGTGTACCTGCCGCTGTACTATTCCATCACGCTCCATTGCACGCAGCGTTTGCGTGAGCATCTTCTGTGAAATCCCCTCTAGGTGACGACGTAAATCTCCGAACCGGCGCGGCGAGGATTATAGTGCCACCATTGCAGGCACAGTCCATTTCTGTCCTATCCGCAGGAGCACAGCACGTGAAGGACAGACTTGGAGAAAAGCATCTGGGGATAATACAATTTTTTAACCATATGGTTACCAGTATGTACCTAGTTGCTAAACCATACCGCTTTGACAGAATGGCCGCGTGAGTTTTCCCCAAGGAGAAAGTTATGAGGGTCGGTTTTCTGGGGGGATTTCGGCGACCAACTTGCGCAGCGGCTACCCTCATCTGGCCATGATGTCCTGGTCGGCCTACGCAATGAGGCAAGCACCCCGCTCACAGCAAGTTATCGGGTTGGAGCACTCGCGGAGGCTGCCGGTCATGATTCTCTTTGGAGTCCCTATCTATGCCTTGGTAAATAGAAAGGGGCGTATGGAGAATCCTGCGGCGTATATGGCTGGCGGTGCAATTTGGAATTCAAATCATGATCAATCTGTTCATTTAATCAAAAGTGGTTTTCCAATGATGGGGGCGATTGGTGGATCTATCGCTGGAGGAGCTTTTTGGCTCATGGCAATAAGGAAATAATTTTATTCTTGGTCAGGTTAAACTGAAGTTTCTTTACGATATCAGCCTGTCCAACGTCGGCAATTTCGACCTGCCATTACCGCCCGAATAGAGCTGAGCTTCGGCACCTGCGACGATCTCAGCGGCTACAAACTAGCGCAATCCTCTGAATCCGTCCTAGCCGACTCGCTGTACACCAATCAATAAAGAAGATCATATCTACTTGATTTATAAGCTATAAAAATTCTTGTAGCGTGCTAGCGGCATTGCTGATTAAATGTGTAACCAGAAATGGTCGCTTGACTAGGTCGCTTGATCGTAATGCTGAAGGCTATCAGGCCGAGGGGAAGGTTGGCGACTAAACAATCTCCCTGGCCTGGGTGCCTGTATTGGTAGAGGACTGATATGAGAATAATAATCGTCGCATCACTGGCGGCATCGCTCGTGGGGTGCGGGCTGAGCGAGCAGCCGGCTGAGAAACCCAATACAGACTGGGAGTTTCTTGGAAACTCCAGCGAGATGCAGCATTCCTCTTCGCTGAAGACCATTAACAGGGAAACCGTCGGTTCACTGGGTCTTGCTTGGTGGGTGGACCTCCCGGTCAGTGACGGTCTGGTGGGCAACCCCTTGGTCAAGGAGGGTATTGTGTTTCAAGGGGCGCCCAACGGCCAAGTCATTGCCAACGATGTAAAGACCGGTCAGTTGATTTGGAATTTCAAAGATGAGAATTCGCAGCAAGGCTCATCGTTTGCAGGCTACTGGGGGCGTCGATTCAATCGTGGAGTGGCACTTAGTGGCACCAATGTCATCATCGCCTCGGGTGACTGTCGCCTGATCGCAGTCGACCAGCGTACGGGCAAGAAGGTGTGGGAAGCGACGTCGTGCGACTCCGCCGATATGTACGCGATTACCGCAGCACCGCGGGTGGGCAATGGCTTGGTGTTCACCGGCAATGCCTGCCTCGATACTGGAATGACCAGGGGCTATGTTGATGCCTTCGACGCCAAGAGCGGCGCCCATCGCTGGCGTTTCTACACGGTGCCTGACGATCCTTCGAAACCGCAATCGGCGCTGTATGAGAATGCGGCCAAGACCTGGGGTAAAGACTGGTATTCGAAGACCCACGGCTGCGGCAGCGCCTGGGACGCCATGACCTATGACCCACAGTTAAATCTGCTCTACATCGGGGTGGGGGGGCCTGCACCGTTCGATCCGTCGAAGCGTGGCGAACATGCGGGCGATGAGCTGTTCACCAACTCTATTGTGGCCCTGGATGCCAGCACGGGCGAGTACAAATGGCATTTCAAGCAAACTCCCCAGGATGCTTGGAACTATGACTCCAGCGTCGGCATCATGATTGCCAATATAACCGTGAATGGGCAGTCGAAAAGAGCGGTACTGAGCGTGCCGAAGAGTGGCTTCGCCTACGCTTTGGACGCGCAGACCGGCAAGTTCATTTCCGGGGGGGCCTATATGCCGATGGAATGGGCTTCAGGATTGGACGCCAATGGTCGCCCGGTGATGAAGCGGGAAGGGCAGTATTGGCTCAATGACGCCAAGCAGTACATGCAGTTGCCCAATGGTCTGGGCGCTCATGGCTGGGAAGCACTGGCCTTCAATCCGGACGACGAGACGGTGTTCATTCCCGCTATGTCTCAGCCGACGCTGGTCAAGGATGATCCTGATTCCGCGCTCGGAGGCCAGTCTTTCGAACCTATTCAGCGCTCTGCCGATGGCCAGTACGAAACCTACGGTGAAACCGTTGCCTGGGATGTACGTCACAATAGTGTTAAGTGGCGGTCGCGCTTGCCGATGCCTACCAACGGTGGTCTGCTGCATACGGCCGGTGGCTTGGTGTTCCAAGGCACCGGCGACGGGCGCTTGCAGGTGCTGGACGCGGCGACGGGCAAAACACTGTGGAGCCATGAGATTGGTGGCGCGGTGCGGGCTGCACCTTCTACCGTCATGGTTGACGGCGAGCAGTACGTTCTGATCGCGACCGGTACCGGCACTGCGGCAGCGACTGGGTCGTTGAATGCAGATTCGGCTTCCGCGCCGAAGGCCAGGACCACACCTCGGCTACTGGCGTTCAAGTTGGGCGGCGTCAAGGACTACCCACCGTTCGCACAAGTACAAAAGGTGCCTGCGCCGCTCACGCCCCGGCAGCCAGAAGCACTGACAGCTCTTGGTCGTAAACTATTCGAGGGCAGTGGTTGCATCGAGTGCCATGGTTTACGCGGTAATGCTGCCGGCGGCCGAGTGCCCAACCTCATCTACGCGCCACCGCCGAGCTACGACTTCTTCGAAGCCGTTGTGCGCCAGGGCGTACTTTCCAAGGCTGGCGGCGGCATGCCAGCTTTTGCGGATTTTACCGATGATCAACTCAAGGCCGTTTTTGCCTACCTGATCAACCAGGCTTGGGACGCTCATGAGGGTAAGGAGCCGGTAGCCGGCACTCAATGAACGAGCACGAGGTTTACGCGGCGGGCAAGAACGTACGCTGCTTTTTATCCATTAAACAATCGAGAGAGCACACTATGTGGTCCAAACCCAGCTTTACCGTCTTGCGCCTTGGCTTTGAAGTGACGATGTATTTTGCCAATCGTTGAGTGCTAAGGCGTTCGGCGCTTGCGGTGGTTCTGCCAGGGATCGAGCGGAACAGGGGCCGTGTCCCAGCTTGCGTTTGTTGCCGAGTTCCACGTGGGGAATGCACGCTGCACTCCAAAGTGTAGGATTTTCTGTTTTCAGCGGACTCCCTATCCCCTTTTGGGCTTCTGCAGGTAGCGCAGATGTCGTGTGAGCTCCATTGCGTCATGCAAGCCCCCTGCACGACCTCGACGACCTGATCCTCATTGGAGCGGTAGAACACTGTGAGCCTGGGCCTTGCTACTTGGCCTTCAATATTATCTTCAGAAAAACACGTGCAGGCTTCGCATGCCTGGCGAGATCGACGCTGTCTAATCTCTCGGTCTCCTCTCCTATGTGCGGGAGACTCTGGTGCGCGGGAACCTCTGCTAACTTTCACGTATGTGTACCGTAGTATGTCAATGACGTCCGTCCGAGCCTACTTTGAAACCTGTACCTAGTTTGAGGTACTGCTTGATTGCATGAGGTGTTTCCTTAAATTTTGGATTTTTCTGAAGTTCATATTAAGGATTTTACTTGCATCCAGGTCTCTAGTTTTGGCGAATTCAGTGATGAGCCTTGAGGCGTCTCCATAGTGTGGTTCTACTAATTCCCAGGCTACGCGCCGCTTCATCAAGGTTCCCGGCGCAGCTTTCTATAATCTTCTGTATATGATGAAGTTGCGCGGTTTTCCCAATCGTGTGCAGATCAGATTCATTTTTTGTCCGTTTCTTTATAGTGGCCGTCAACGAACATCCTTCAAATAACTCGGGAAGTAATCGTGCAAGATACTGTTCATCTACGCCTTCATCTTTTAGTAGTTCGCTGGCTGAGAGCATTGCTCGTTCGACTACATTCTCAAGTTCGCGGACATTACCCGGCCAAGTGTGGCTTTTGAGGTATGGAAGCAGCGCCCTTATCACTTGCGCTGCACCTGTAGGTTGGCCTTGGATAAGGAGGCGCTGGCTGATTGCATGGCAGATCAACTCGATGTCTTCTGGTCGCTCGCGTAGCGGTGTGGTTTGCAATCGGAGAATGTTTAGACGGTAGTACAGATCAGTACGAAATGTTCCTTCATGCATGGCGGTGCGCAGATCTTGGTGGGTGGCAGCGATGATACGCACATCGATGGCAATCGGTTCAGTGCTACCCAGGCGAAGAACTTCCCGCTCCTGTAATACTCGCAGCAATCGTGTTTGTAGCGACACCGGCATATCGCCGATTTCGTCGAGGAACAGGGTGCCGCGGTGTGCAGCCTCAAACAGGCCCGCTTTGCCGCCTTTACGTGAACCACTGAACGCGCCTTCCTCGTAGCCGAAAAGTTCGCTCTCAAGCAAAGTTTCAGGAAACGCTGCGCAATTTATGGCAACGAATGGTCCTTGTCGACGTGGGCTTTCGTTATGTATGCCCTGGGCTAGCAACTCCTTACCGGTCCCGCTCTCACCAGTAATTAGTATGGTTGAGTTGCTGGCGGCGAAGCGTTCGGCCTGTTGCAACATTTCGCGATTAGCTTTGCTATTGCCGCCTAACTGTTCGAGTCGGTAGCGCGCGGTGAAGGCTCCTGGGCGGCGACTGGCGCGTATGCGCTGGTCGGCCCTTTGAACAGCGGTGATGTCTTCACAGGTTAGCACCAGGCCGGTGCGCTCTCCGTTCTCTAGGATCGGCAATAGGTTGCTGACCACTGTCTGCATGCCCAGGCGAATTACCTGATTGTCCTCGCCCATGCCGTTCAGCAAGGCTTGTTGCGGATTCAACTCGGGACAGAGAGTTTGCAGGGGGCGTCCTAGTGCCGAGCTGGTCGGCAGCCCTAGCAGTTGCGCCAGGGCTGGGTTTATCGACTGCACCACGCCACTGTTGTCGATTGCTGCGACCCCCGTAGGGATATGTTGTAACACGGCATCGAGATGTTGGCGCTTGGCTATTTCGAGGCGTTGACTATCGAGGATCCCCAGGGCTTCTTCAAGCGCCTTGCGCACGGTACCTTCGCTTAACGATAGCACTCCATGTAACCCGGCCTGTTCAGCCAACTCCACCACCGTCGACGAACCTATGATAGTTCGACAACCTTTCCTCGCGGCGCGATCGACGGCCTGGCGTGCTTGTTCTAGCGAGGTGTAGGCAGCCTGATGTATCCGCACGGTGAGTAGTGCTGTCAAGTTTTGTAAGTCATGGTTGATGTGGCTGTAGCTGAGCACTGCCACTTGCGTCCCAGACTCTCCGGCTTGGCCTAAGGCGCGCAGCAGGTCACCGCCACCGACACGCATCGCCAGCACCGGCCGGGTTAAGTGTTTGCGTAGGTAGGCGGCCGTGGCTCCGGCGCAGACGAATACATCGACAGCATCCCGTTGCTCAAGCTCAAGGGCGGTCTGCAGCACTTCGGACACTGAGGTGTCGAGCACTTCAATATGAGTGTCGGGGTAATCCGCCGTGATTCCGTTCACTACCTGGGCGAGCCGGCTGCGTCGCTGGGGGCGTAGCAGGTGGCTGATCAGCACGACGACCTGAGAGTTGGTGGGGGGCATGTCGGGTCCTTTTCAATCTTGCAATGTTTCTATAGTGAGTGAATAGCTTGCAGAAGTGAAACAAAGACCGCATCACAAACTATCGTCGAAAACACGGCAGGCCAGTCAGAGCGGGGTGTGCAGAACAATAGTCGACAGTTGGCCTAAGCTTTGCTCTAGCCCTCCTGGCAACTCACCAGCGAAGGGTCAAACACCCCCATGAGCAGTTCCTCCATTATCCCCCTGGCCGGTGACCACACCGAGGCCAGCAACCACGACCATAGATTGGTCGATTTCATTCGCGAGCACGCATCTGCGGAACGGGTATCTATTACCACTCGTAAGCGTTTAAGCGGTGGTGCGATCCAGGAAAACTGGCGGCTTGAGTTGCTGATTGAGGGGGGGCCTTGGGCGGGGCCTCGTAGCTGGGTACTTCGGAGCGATGCACTATCCGCACTACCGGCTAGTCTTGGACGCGAGCAGGAATTTGCTGTGCTCCAGGTGGTTTATCAGGCCGGGGTGAAGGTTCCGCGGCCCCTCTGGCTCTGTCGCGACACGCAAGTATATGGGCGCGTGTTTTTCTTGATGGAGTATGTGCCGGGTATAGCGTCCGGGCGTCAGCTCAGCACTCAAGCTGGTCTGCATGGCCAGGCCGGTTTAGCGATGCAATTGGGTGTTAACCTGGCGCGCCTGCATCAGGTGCGCCCTCCCTGTGCTGCGTTGGATTTTCTGCCGTTACCTCAGCTTTCACCTGCCCTGACAACTATCGGAGTCTATCGCCGATACCTGGATACCCTCAATCAAGCATACCCGGCACTGGAGTGGGGCTTGCGGTGGTGTGAACTGCACGAACCACGTGGCTATCCGCTTTGCTTACTGCACCGCGACTATCGCACTGGTAACTATTTAGCCAGCGAACAGGGGCTTGAGGCTGTACTCGACTGGGAGTTCAGCGGTTGGGGAGATCCTTGCGAGGACCTGGGTTGGTTTACTGCCCAGTGTTGGCGTTTCACTCGACCTGACTTGGAGGCAGGGGGCATCGGTCGGATAGACGACTTTCTTCGTGGCTATTCCAAGGTATCCGCTCTGTCCATCGAACCCAGACAACTGCACTACTGGCAGGTCATGGCCACCTTGCGCTGGGCGGTGATCGCCTTGCAGCAAGGCCAGCGCCACCTGTCCGGCGAAGAACCTTCCCTGGAGTTGGCGTTGACAGCGCGCCTGCTTCCGGAACTGGAGCTCGATATTCTGAACATGACAGGAGCAGAGGCGTCATGAGCCAACCCAATGCCGCGCAACTGCTCGACATCGCTCGCCAGACTTTGCTGGAGCAGATATTGCCCGCGTTATCCGGCGAGCTGCGCTACCCGGCGCTGATGATCGCCAACGCCATAGCCATCGCCGCTCGCGAAAATCGCCTGCAAGGCGAGATGGTCATTCAGGAGCACGCCCGTCTCGGTGCTTTACTCGGTGCGTCGCCAGCGACCCTGGCCGAAACGCTACAACAACTGGCCCAGGCCATCCGCGAGGGCCGCCATGACACGCCGCAGGCTCGCCGCATCTTGGTCGAGGCTTTGCGTGAGACGACGCTTGCCCGCCTGATGATTAGCAACCCTAAGGTCGTGCCATGAACGCGGGTAGCCACCGCCCAATTTCCAAGACTAAAAACGCATAGAAGGCCACCAATGAACTTCACCCTGTCGGACGACCTGCTGACCTTGCAGGCAAAAACGCGAGACTTTATCGCCAACCACGTGATTCCTTTCGAGAAAGACCCGCGCCAGGGGAGTCACGGTCCCAGCGATGACTTGCGCCGGGACCTGCTGGAGAAGGCCCGCGTGAGCGGGCTTCTAACCCCCCATGCAAGCCCTGAGATGGGCGGCATGGGCCTCAGCCATGTAGCCAAGGCGATCGTCTTCGAAGAGGCGGGCTATTCGCCTTTGGGGCCGGTGGCAATGAATATCCACGCACCCGACGAAGGCAATATCCACTTGATGGACGCAGTCGCCACCGAGGCCCAAAAGGACCGATGGCTGCGCCCGCTGGTCCAGGGCCGGGCGCGCTCATGTTTCGCGATGACCGAACCTGCGCCAGGCTCGGGATCGGATCCGTCGATGTTGCGTACCACTGCTACCCGCGATGGTGACGACTACCTGATCAGCGGCCGCAAGTGGTTGATCACTGGCGCCGACGGTGCCGATTTCGCGATCATCATGGCACGCATGGAAGACGGTACGGCGACTATGTTCCTGACGGACATGCGGCGGGACGGTATCGTCTACGAACGGCAGTTGGACTCTCTGGACAGTTGCTTCACCGGTGGCCATGGGCAACTGCGTTTCGACAACCTGCGAATCCCCGCCTGCGATGTGCTGGGTGAGATTGGCAAGGGCTTCCGCTACGCCCAGGTGCGTCTGGCGCCGGCACGACTCACCCATTGCATGCGCTGGCTCGGCGCCGCGCGTCGTGCCCATGACATCGCCTGCGACTATGCGCGCACTCGCGATGCCTTCGGAAAATCGCTGGGCGAGCATCAGGGGGTTGGTTTCATGCTTGCCGATAATCAAATGGACCTACATGTAGTGCGGTTGGCGGTATGGCATTGCGCCTGGGTGCTCGATCAGGGGCTGCGCGGCAATGTCGAATCAAGCATGACCAAGGTGATCAGCTCCGAGGCCCTATGGCGGGTGGTCGATCGTTCCATGCAGGTGCTGGGTGGGCGGGGTGTGACTGGGGATACGGTGGTGGAGCGGATCTTCCGCGACATCCGCCCTTTCCGTATTTACGACGGTCCAAGCGAAGTGCACCGCATGAGTTTGGCGAAGAAACTCCTCGACCAAAACCAGGGAACACGCTGATGCAGCCGTATCTTGCCCAATTATTTGCCCTCGACGGCCGCCGTGCGCTGGTGACCGGTGCTTCCAGCGGTCTGGGCTGGCATTTTGCCCAGACCCTGGCGGCTGCGGGTGCAGAGGTGATAGTGACCGCTCGGCGCGACGCGCCTTTACAGGCGCTAGTCGCAAGCATCGAGGCAAGTGGCGGTCAGGCGCGAGCCTTCGCTCTCGATGTGACCAACCGCGACGATGTTTGCCGCGTGCTCGATAAGGTTGGCCCGCTGGATGTGCTGGTAAACAACGCCGGGGTGAGCGATAGCCAACCGGTGCTCGACTGCGAGGACGGCAGTTGGGACCGCGTGATCAATACCAATCTAAAGGGCGCCTGGACGATGGCCCAGGAAAGTGCTCGGCGCATGGTTGCAGCGAGGCAGGGCGGTAGTCTGATCAATGTCACTTCGATCTTAGCTAGTCGGGTGGCCGGTGCCGTCTGCCCTTATCTTGCAGCCAAGGCGGGGCTGGCGCATTTGACCCGGGCCATGGCCTTGGAGCTGTCACGCCATGATATTCGTGTGAATTCTTTGGCACCTGGGTATGTGGTGACCGATCTGAACGAGGCGTTTTTGGCTAGTGATGCGGGGCAGAGGTTGCGCGCGCGCATTCCGGCCCGGCGTTTCAGTCAGCCAGCAGATCTTGATGGTGCCCTGCTATTGCTCGCCAGTGATGCCGGTCGGGGTATGAATGGAAGCGAGATCGTGGTCGATAGTGGCCATTTGTGTAGCAGCTTATAGGCAATTTCTCCGGCCTTTGAAGCTCGTCGTCAGGCTCCAGTCCTTTCACGACAGCGCACTTTGTAAACCGGGTGATCGTTTGTTCAGCCCGTAAAGAGAACAATAAACAGGAGGTAGGTATGTGCGTGCAATCTTTGGGAACAAGGGGGAGCTGATAATGACCCTAAGTTTCGAACACGAATTGGCCCCCAATGCGGCAAACTATGTTCCGCTGTCGCCGCTATCGTTCCTTAAGCGCGCCGCACATGTGTATCCGCAACGCGACGCGGTGGTATACGGCGAGCGGCGTTACAGCTACCAGCAACTGCATCAGCGTAGTCGCGCGTTGGCCAGCGCCCTGGAGCGGGTCGGCGTACAGCCGGGCGAACAAGTGGCAATCCTAGCACCTAATGTTCCAGAGATGCTTGAGGCGCACTATGGCGTGCCTGGTGCCGGAGCTGTGTTGGTGTGTATTAATGTTCGACTGGAGGCGCGTAGCATTGCCTTTATACTGCGCCATTGCGCGGCCAAGGTGTTGCTATGCGATCGTGAATTCGGCGCGGTTGTCGGTCAGGCTCTCACGATGCTTGAAACGCCGCCACTTCTGGTCGGCATCAACGATACGCAGGCCGAATGCGCCGATCTAGCACATGATTTGGACTACGAAAGCTTTTTGGCTCAGGGCGACGCTAACCGTCCATTGAGTGCGCCACACAACGAATGGCAGTCGATCGCTATCAACTATACCTCTGGTACCACTGGTGACCCCAAGGGCGTTGTGTTGCATCATCGTGGTGCCTACCTCAATGCCTGCGCCGGGGCGCTGATGTTCCAGTTCGGGCCGCGCAGCGTCTATCTTTGGACCCTACCGATGTTCCACTGCAACGGATGGAGTCATACTTGGGCGGTAACTCTGTCCGGGGGGACTCATGTGTGTTTGCGTAAAGTCCAGCCCGAGGCAATCCATGCCGCCATTGCCGCGAATGCCGTGACCCACATGAGCGCCGCGCCCGTGGTGATGTCTATGCTTATCCATGCAGAGTCAGGGGACGCTCCCCCCCAGCCGGTCTCGGTGATCACCGGAGGCGCTGCGCCGCCTAGTGCAGTGATTGCCGCCATGGAGGCGCGTGGTTTCAGCATCACCCATGCCTACGGCATGACCGAAAGTTATGGTCCCAGTACCCTGTGTCTGTGGCAGCCTGGCGTCGACCAGTTGCCGTTGGAGACCCGGGCCCGCTTCATGAGCCGTCAGGGGGTAGCCCACCCTATGCTCGAGGAAGCTACGGTGCTGGACGTCGATACTGGTCGGCCGGTGCCTGCCGACGCAAGCAGCCTGGGCGAGCTGGTGCTACGGGGCAACACGGTAATGAAAGGTTATCTACACAACCCAGAGGCTACCCGCAGCGCGTTAGGCGATGGCTGGCTGCACACCGGCGACCTGGCTGTACTGCATCCCGATGGATATGTAGAGATCAAGGACCGGGCCAAAGACATCATTATTTCCGGCGGTGAGAATATAAGCTCGCTGGAAATTGAGGAGGTGCTTTATCAGCATCCCGAGGTAGTTGAAGCTGCTGTGGTGGCGCGACCTGATTTGCGGTGGGGCGAGACACCACATGCATTCGTCACTCTGTGTGCTGATTCCCAGGGCGGCATTACGGGTGACGACCTGATCCGCTGGTGTCGTGAGCGTCTGGCGCACTTTAAGGCGCCTCGGCATGTTTCATTGGTGGTACTGCCCAAGACCGCAACCGGCAAGATCCAAAAGTTCGTTTTGCGCAAGTGGGCTCGGCAGCAGGCGTTTGAATCTGCCGATCGCGTAGACTGATTGTGTTTCAGTGCCGCAGCATCAATTGCGATGCTGCGATCCACCAAAATAGCAGTGCCTGGTTATCCTCTTGTCGGACGCCGTTCTGCTTCATATACGTCTAAGTACAGGTGGTTCATATACCTGGCAGTGAAATGAAGTTCTGATCCGGATCTTCAAAGATCACGTCCTATATCACGGGTATCGCAATAACTGGATTCGATGAATTTGCTCTGGCACAAGGACTGGAACCACGTGAACTTTTGGGAGGTCTGCCGGCGCAATTGATGCGAATCTTCCTTACATGAAGCAAACGGGCGACTGGGATGACTGCGCAGTTGATGCAGAGTCTACCCGAGCACGTTTGGAGTTCGTGTGCCTAGCTCTTCATAAAATTACTTTAGAACCGTTGTATACCCGCGCTTACTGGATGTTGCGCTGAGTTCCTCCAACTTGGAGTTTGCCAGTCCACTGCTAGATACACGACTTGACGTGAAGGCGGCAGGAATCCCCCCCTTGGCTCGACAGTTTCAGGAGGAGTTGACGGATGTCACCCCTTAGGAGTTGCCATCGCTCGTCCAAAAGCTGATACGCAACCGAATGTCCCAATAGGGACGTCACGGTCGAGCAGATTGCCATGGGACTGAATTTCAGCCTACGTAGTCGGCGGCCCTATCTACTAATACTAGGAGCTCCAGGACAAGGCTCGCGAAGCAACGGCAACACCGCTTGATTCGTGTTGTACCCAGCTTGGAGCATTCTCTAGGGCGTTCGATAGATGGTTTAGCGTCAGTTCGCAACGGTGGAAATGTTCATGGCGGATAGCTGCGCTTGATCCTAAAACAAGGCGTTCAGCGTCGCCGCAGCCATGCGGATGCGAGCGCATTTTTCTGAGCCTTTCATTGCCGACTTCAGATGAACCCTTTGAATTAGCAGAAGGCTCAAAGTATCAAGCGTCAGCCGCGCTTACTGTGTTGAAGGCGCCGAATATAGGTTGCATAGCCGGTGTCTAGGAGCTAATGAAACTGAGCCTCGGTCTAATAACTTCGGAATATATTGGCTATGCCGGCAATGGGGTGTCCTGGGTGTGTTACTGCCCGATTGGCTGTAGAAGACCGAGGTACGTTCACCGCCGCTAAGATTAGGGCGATGGTGACGCTTGTTATAAGGAAGAGAAAAATACGCATGGGACCCTCCAATTTATTTTTGTAATTACATAGAGTCTGGTCTGTGGCGCTCTTATAAATTTTGATGAAGCGCGCACTTAAATTGTTCTATGTGTGACTGCTTGAATAGTTGCGTCTTTTTTATCGGTAGGGCATAACTTTCGATGCCCTCCGGCTGGCAGGTGATGAATTCTTCAGCTGCCAGTTTTCGGGTGTTGGGCCGGTTTGGCGTTCGGATGGGTGAGTAATGCCAAACCGTTCCTAACGAGTACAGCGATACCGCTCGTGGCCCAAATTCCTTTCGCAAGCTCTGGTCGCCTTCAGGCTGAACCGGTAACCACCCGCTCTGTACCGGCCACGAGGCACATAACAGAGCTCTACAACTACTGTCTGAGCGCTGCCGCTACGGATTCGCCGAACGCTTTCAGACCCTGTTCTAGCTGATCGGTCGGAGTATTCACCGGTGGCATCAACTTGATGATCTCGCCGTTCGGACCGCAGCGATCGACCAGCACGCCCGCCTGCAGCACACGCTGCTGGGCATCTTTGGCGAGCGCCACGTTACCGCGGCCAAAATCGATGCCGGCGATCATTCCGCGACAGCGCGCGGAGGCAACCCCTGGAATCTCGGCGAAGTCGACAGTTGCGCGTTCCATGGCTGAACAGTTGGTGGCGAGAAGCGTAAGAAATTGTTCGTCGCGCCAGTAGCCGAGCGCGATTTGCGCGGTCAGGAACGCCAACTGGTTGCCTCGGAATGTGCCGATATGATCACCCGGTTCCCAGACATCCAACCCGGCACCGATCAATACGATCGCCATCGGTAGGCCATACCCGCCAATGGATTTGGCGCAGGTAATCAGATCCGGTACCACCCCAGAGCGCTCGAAACCGAAGAAGTCTCCGGTGCGACCGCAGCCGGCCTGGATTTCGTCGCAAATGAGCAGTACTCCATGTGTGCGAGTCCACTGACGTAAGCGCTGTAACCACTGGTTGGAGGCGGGGTAGACGCCTGCCTGGATCTGCACCGATTCGACGATCACCGCTGCTGGCAACTCCGATCCGCTGCCCTGATCGTTAGCTAGGCGCTCCAGGAAGCCAATGCTGTCGAACTCACCGTAGGGGCTGTCTTCGTAGGGTACGAACACCACGTCGGTGGACAGGCCAGGACTGCGGCGAGTTCGGTTGCCGGTAACGGCCAGCGCACCGGCCGTCATTCCGTGGTATGCACCATAGAACGACACGACCTTGGTACGCCCTGTAGCCTTGCGCGCCAGCTTCAATGCCGCCTCAACGGCATCGGCCCCGGTTGGGCCGGTGAACTGGACCTTATAGTCCCATCCGCGTGGCTTGAACAGATCCTGCTCGAGCGACTCCAGGAAGTGGCGCTTGGTGGTGGTATGTAGATCCAACGCATGGGTCACGCCGTTGGCTGATAGATATGCGATCAATGCGTCGCGCATGCGCGGTTCGTTATGGCCATAGTTTAGAGCGCCGGCGCCAGCGAAGAAGTCAAGGTACTCGCGGCCATCCTCGCCGCGGATCTTGCTGCCTTGGGCAGTGTTAAACACTAAAGGTAGGTCGCGGCAATACATCCGCACGTTGGACTCGAGTCTCTCAAACGTCTCGATGTTGTTCATGCATAACCTCTTGAAATAATCGGAGTACAAGTTTGTTGTGAGCGCTCAGTGCTTGAACATCACGTGGCGCACCACGGTGTAGTCTTCCAGGCCGTACATGGACAGGTCTTTGCCGTATCCAGACAGCTTCACACCGCCGTGGGGCATCTCACTCACCAACATGAAGTGTGTATTGACCCAAGTGCAGCCGTATTGCAGCCGCGCGGCTAGGCGATGGGCGCGCCCCACATCGGCTGTCCACACCGAAGAGGCCAGGCCGTAGTCAGACCCATTGGCCAACTCCAGCGCTTGGGCTTCATCCTCAAATGACGAAACCGTCACCACCGGGCCGAAGATTTCCCGGCAGACCACCTCGTCGTCCTGTTTGGCGCCGGCCAGGACTGTCGGCTCGAAGAAGAATCCGTCACCTGCGGCGCGCTTGCCACCAGTGACGACCTCAATGTGGGAAACTTCCCTGGCACGCTTCACGAAACCCTCGACACGCGCTAGATGCTCTTCGGTGATCAGCGGTCCCATTTCGGTCAAAGGGTCATCCTGCAGTCCGAGTTTGATACTGGCTACTGTTTCACCCAGCTTGCGTACGAATTCTGCGTAGACCGACTTCTGCACATATAGACGGCACGCGGCGGTACAGTCCTGTCCCGCGTTATAGAAGCCAAAAGCGCGGATACCTTCGACGGCAGCATCGATATCTGCATCGTCGAAAATCAGTACGGGTGCCTTGCCCCCCAATTCCATATGCATGCGTTTCACGCTGTCTGCAGTGCTTTCGATGATCCGGCTGCCGGTGTGCACGGAGCCGGTTAACGACACCATTCGGACCTTGGCGTGGTTGGTCAGCGGCTCACCCACTGAGGCCCCCCGCCCATGGACGATATTGACCACGCCGGCAGGGAAGATCTCGGCAAGCAGCTCACCCAGTTTCAAGGTCGTCATCGGGGTGTGTTCCGAGGGTTTGAGGACCACGGTGTTGCCGCCGGCGAGGGCTGGGCCGAGCTTCCACGCTGCCATCAGCAAGGGGTAGTTCCACGGAGCAATGGAGGCGACTACACCTACCGCATCGCGGCGAATCATTGAGGTATGTCCCGGGAGGTACTCGCCAGCTGCTGAGCCTTGTAGGCAGCGCACGGCACCGGCGAAGAAGCGGAATACGTCCGACACGGCTGGAAGTTCGTCTTGCAGAACGGCGGTGTAAGGCTTGCCGCAGTTATCCGACTCCAGTCGCGCGAACACCGATGCCTGAGCATCGATACTGTCGGCGAGCTTGAGAAGCAGTGCCGCGCGATCCTTAGGTGGTGTTTGCGACCAGGCGTCAAAGGCTGCAGAAGCGCTTTGCACCGCCGTATCGACTTGAGCGCGACTGGCTTCGGTGGTTTGCACCAGCACGTTGCCTAATGATGGGTTGTACACAGCCAGGTTCTCGCCTTCGCCGGTCACGAGGGCACCATTGATAAGCAGCTTTGTTTGCATGTCGATTCTCGTCATTTAACGGCACGGCCAAAGGCCTGCCTTGTGATTGTTTTCAGAGCATTCGATTGGAAGGCGCTATACCAGCGCCTCAGATACTGGACTGCGGAAGAAGCAGGTCCGGCAGGCTAGATACAAGATCCCCAGGCCGAGCCAGCAGCTGCCCATGATCAGGGCTTGTTTATCCAAGCTGATCAGCATCCATCCGGCAGTGACCAGGCCGATTAGCGGAAACAGCACACCGCTCAACAATCCGGCCTCGTCCTTGACACGTACATCAAAGGTGAGTCGTAACGCGCAAAGGTTGACGGCGGTGAAGGCGAGAAATGCCCCGAAATTGACCAGAGACGTCGCGGTGGAGATCGTCATGCCAAAACCAACTGTGCCAAAAAGACCGCAAAGTAGGATGTTGAATGCGGGAGTTTTGAAGCGAGGATGCAGGACGCCGAACAACTTGCGTGGCAGTTGGTTGTCCCGGCCTAAGGCGTACAACAGCCGACCCACGCTAGCTTGGAACGACATCCCTGCTGCGAAGTGAGCAACAATTATCCCCGCCAGAACCACGGCGAAGAACAGATCACCGCCAATCATGCGGGCAATTTCGAAGGCGGCTCCGTCCACGAGTTCAAAAGTTGGGGAGGGGTGTGCCAGGTACATGAGGTACGAAGAGCCAACGTAGACCAAGCCGCCGAGCAACGCGACTAGCAGAATCGCGCGCGGTAGTGTTCGGCCAGGATCACGGGTTTCCTCACTCAGCGTAGACAGCGCGTCAAAGCCCAGGAACGAGTAGGCAGCAATGGCGGCACCGGCCATGCTTGTGGTGAATGGCACGTCCTCGTTGAAAAACGGCTTGGACGACAACAGTCCGCCAGGGCCGTTGGCCGCCATGATGTAATGCGCACACAGACTAAGGAACACGGCGATGATCGCGATTTGCGCGACCATCAATAGGACGTTGAAGCGGTTGGCGACCTGGATGCCGAGTACATTTAGCAGCGAGGTGGTTACGATAAAACCGGTGATCCATAACCAGTGGGGGACCTCTGGAAAGGCCATGTTGAGATAGCTGGCGCCCAGGAGCCAGATCAGCATAGGAATGAAGAAGTAATCCAGCAGGGCCGCCCAGCCCACCATAAAGCCGAGATTCGCGCTCAGCAGCTTGCGGGTGTAGGTGTAGGCCGAACCGGCCGCCGGAAACACCTTTACCAGTCGCCCGTAGCTCAACGCCGTGAACACCACTCCGATCGCCGCGATTAGGTAGGCCATCGCCGTGGTATTGCCGCTGGCCTGCGTAATAACGCCATAAGTGCCGAAAACGATTAGCGGGGCCAGAAATGCAAGACCAAACAGCAGGGCGGATAAAGGTCCCAGAGTGCGCCTCAAAGAGGCGCGGGAAGTTGACTTATTCATGACCGGCCCTCTTACGCGGCGAAGTGGTAAGCGGTGGTGATAATGGCGTGGTAGGCCTCTATTGACATTGCCTTGGCATTACTAGCGTCCGAGAAATTCTGCTTGGATTTTTCGGCAATGATCATGAAGTCTTCTTCGCGAACCCCCTTGACCTCGGAGAATCTGGGGATACCCAGGTCCTTAGTCATCTGGAACAAGTGACCGACAGCGGCTTGCGCGGCGTCGGCCGGTGCAAGCGAATGATCGATGCCTAGCGCATAAGCTACTTGAGCATGGCGAACGATATCTGCGTCGCGGTTGTGGTCAAACACGAAGGGCAGGAAGATCGCATTACCAACGCCATGAGGCGTGTCATACAGCCCCCCAATTGCTTCAGAGATACAGTGCACGCTCGCAACATCCGCATTACCGAATGCCATGCCGGCGATTAAGCTGGCCACCAGCATCTGCTCTCGAGCTACGAAGTTTTCCGGATCTAACACGGCTGGCTTGAGAAACTGACCGATCAGGCGAATGGCATGCAATGCCAGGCCGTCGCTGATTGGATTAGACACGCGACAGGTGTAGGCTTCGATGGCATGGGTCAGTGCATCCATCCCGGTCGCGGCGGCGATCGAGGACGGCAAAGTGTCGGTGATTTGGGAGTCCAGCAGAGTAAGTACTGGCCCGACACGATAGTCCAATACGCTCATTTTGAAATGGCGAGCGGTGTCAGTGATCACGGAAAAGCAAGTCACCTCGCTGCCGGTACCTGCAGTAGTCGGAATGGCGACAATAGGCGGGATAGCATGTTTAAGCGTGAATGAACCTTCGTAGTCCTCGATACGGCCATTGTGGGTGAGCAGCAGGCTGATGGCCTTGGCAGCATCCATCGCACTTCCGCCGCCTACAGCCAGTAGGCCGTCGATGCCCTTGTGCCGATAGCTCTGAGCGATCTGGTTGATGTCTTCGCTACGCGGGTTAGCCATGATATTCGACACTTCCTCAAAGAGGATGCCTGCCTTGTCGAGACTGGAGTAGATACTGTCAAGTAGGCCCGCCCCTTTGACTCCTGGATCGGTCACGATGAGGATGTGCGCCAGTCCAAGTCCCTGTAGATATTCACCAGTGCGCTTACGCAGGCCTGGCTCCATCACGACTTTGCTCGGGAGTAAGAACTTGAATTCCATACGTACCTCTTGCTCAATTATTGTCATTGTTGAAAGGGCAGTGGAGGAGCACCCACGTCAGATCGAGGTTGATCGCTCAAACGTGTGATGTGTGGCCTGGCGTTTCGCACAAGCCGGTATGTTGTTATTTTGAGTTTTGAATAAATGTGCCGTGCAAAACCTCTTGTGAGTTAAAAAGAGGGGCGGCCAAGTAGCACGCCCCTAAAAAAAAGGTGAAGCTGTTAACGCATGTGTCCTATGAGCAGAGATAGCAATGTGTCGTAAAGACAAGCCGGAAAGTCATGACCCATCCCGGGTAGTAGAACCAGGCTCGACCCACGGATTGCTGCGGCTGTGGCGATTCCGCCGCTGGTTGCTACCATGAGATCTTTTTCTCCATGAACAACTAATGTCCGGCAGCGAATGTTCTGCAGCTCTTGGGTGCGATCGCCCGAGTTGATGATTGCACCTACCTGTCTAGCTATGCCGAGATTGCTTGCCTCACCGTCACCTCGTTCCCATGCCTCCATGGCGTACTCACGTAGTGCAGGCTCATCCCATTGGAGTGTTGAGCCAACGAGACGCATGAGGTCGACGTAATTCCGAACGCTTTCCTGCTGAGTGCGTGGCGGCCGGCGCAGAAGCTGCAAAATGGCTTTGAACGCTGGCTGGCCTACGCGAAGCGAACCTGTCGTGGAGAAGATTGAGGTGAGGGTGCGAACGCGCTCCGGGTAGCGCGCTGCAAGGGTTTGGGCAATCATGCCCCCCATCGACATACCCACGACATGCGCCGTTTCCAGGTTTAAGGCATCCATTAGCTCGATCAAGTCTCTGGCCATGTCACCAAGGTCATAGCCCAGTGTCTTCTTGCGAAGAAATTGTTGGATGGCCGTGGGAGGCGTGACCTCAGTGAAGAAAGACTTCCCCGAATCACGATTGTCTACCGCTATGACCCGTAATCCTTGATCAACCAGCTCGGCGATGAGCGGTTGAGGCCAATAGGTCAGTTGTAGTCCCAAACCGACGACCAGTAAGACCGCAGGGGCATCTGTGCGACCGTAATTTCGATAGCAGAGTTTGCCTTTTCCAGCGAGCTCACAGAAAAGGTCGGAGCTCATCGACGTTTACCTTTCGCCTGCAGTGTGAGGTCGGCTTGCACTGGAGCGTTCTGGACGGCGGTGAACTTGAGGCATTTTTCTGCCACCTTGCCGCGGCGCAGTAGTTTGACATCGCGGAAATAGTCCATCGACATCACCCAGGGCTCGCGCGGCCCTTGGCGCGGCATGCTGTCCAACGAGCGCTTCACATAACCAGCACCAAAATCCAGGAGAGGGCGAGTTTCGATCCCTACCGGTGCCTCGGGTTCGCAAACGTTGTAACCCTCTCGCTCCATGAATCCCAGCAAGCGACAGAAGTGGTCGCACAGCAGGCACACTTTCAAAGTCCAGGAGGAGTTGGTATAGCCCACCGCGAACGCGAAGTTTGGCACTCCTGATAGCATCATGCCTTTGTAGGCTAGGGTCTCGCTGAAAACAACCGGTTTGCCGTCTTTGTGCAGAGTGACACCACCGAATAGTTGTACATTCAACCCAGTGGCGGTGACGATAATATCGGCGTCCAATGTCTTGCCCGATTTAAGCAGTACACCGGTCTCAGTGAAACGCTCAATATGATCGGTAACGATATCGGCTTTGCCCGCACTAATGGCTTTAAAAAGATCGCCTTCGGGAACTGAACACAGACGCTGGTCCCAAGGGTTGTAGGGGGGATTAAAATGCACGTCGACCGGATAGTCTTTCGGCAATTCCTTGCGGGTCAGCCACAGAAGGAGTTTTTTTGAAAGTTTCGGGAAGCGCTGACAGAAACCCCAGAAAGCCAGGGTGATCTTGGCGTTCTTATAACGGGTCAGGGAGTAGGCGGTTTGCTCTGGCAGAATTTTCCGCAGGAATGCTGCAACCCCATCATTGGCAGGCTGGTTGATGATGTATGAGGGCGTGCGTTGAAGCATCGTGATACTGGCTACTTTGTCCGCCATCGCTGGAATGAGTGTGACAGCCGTTGCGCCACTGCCGATCACTACGACGCGCTTGCCCGCGTAGTCCAGCTGCTCTGGCCAGTGTTGCGGATGAATGATTAATCCTTTGAACTGTTCGGAACCCTCGAAGCGAGGGCTGAATCCTTCGTCATAACGATAGTAACCGCCTGCGCTGAACAGCCAGCGGCATTCAATGATACGGACTTGCTTCGTGCGGCCATCTTCAACATGCACGGCCCAGAGGCCTTTGGCTGTCTGCCAGTTCGCAGTGATTACTTTCTGCCGGTACTGAATGAAGGGCTCCAGCTGATGCTCATCGATGGCTTCGCGTAGGTATTCGAGGATGTCCGCAGCGTCCGCCAATGATTTTGCTTTGGTCCAAGGCTTGAAGTCGAAACCGAAGGTGTACAAATCCGAATCGGAACGGATGCCCGGATAACGAAATAGGTCCCAGGTGCCACCCATGCGTTCACGGGACTCAAGAATTGCAAATGCTTTCTTGGGCTGATTGCGCCGAAGGTAGGCTGCGGCGCCTATGCCAGACACACCAGCTCCTATGATCAAAATGTCGAGTGGCTCAACCGGAAGAGCAGTATGTGAGGACATGTCGCCTCCTAATTGTTGTGTTTTTAGAGACTGATCTGATGACTTGATCGAGCGAACAGCGTAGGGCGAGCTAATGAATGGGGCAAGGTGCAAAATGCACCGCTTTTCGATCGTTTTGGGATGTTTAGTGCATCGGTTTTGCTGCAGGCAGGACTACGATCGCCGCCCCATGTTGGGGTAGCTAAAAAGGTCGTATTTAGATGAGTAAGGGTTTATATGTGGCGAAGCTAGAGCGCTTCGTAGGATGTTAACTATGCTTTGGATCGCCGTAGCACACCTCTGCACGGCGTAGTCCAAAGTTGATTCAATAGCTTGCCACCAGTGACTTGACTGCCCGGCAGGCTGTCTCGGTCTCGGCCTCCAAACGTGCACGGTCACCATGGGTAAACCAAGAGAGCATCAACCCGTCAAATAGATTGATGAGTAATCGGCTAATGGTTGTCAGGGCGGTCTGGTCGAAAGCCGATTGTGTAACCCTATCGATTGCGTGTTGGGTTGCTTCCAGCGAAACGGTATAAATCTTGGCCGCCATTGCTGGTTTATTGCGCAAGATCCAGCAAAAGAGCTCGAACTGTGTGGTCGCCATCTCAGGATGGTCAGTAAACCAAGTGACCAGCTGACGCAACATATCCCCAGTTGACTCCGCTGCAGTGGCGCCTTCAAGCACATGCTGCAACGATTGTTGTGGCAAATTTATCAAGGACTCGTAGACCGCATATAGCAAATCGTCTTTGGTGTGAAAGACATAGTGCAACGTGGCGAGGGGAGAGTCTGCCGCCGCTGCAATGCGCCTTGTTGTGGCGTTCGTTACGCCATGCTCTGCGATCACCTTCACGGCGGCTTCGATAAAGTCCTGTCTGCGCTCTTCAGCGCCTATTCGAGCCATTCAGCGTTCTCCCTTAATCAGCAATGCCATCAGCCATACGACTTGGTGGTGGCGAATGCTATCGCAAGGTCGTGCATCAAGCCATGAATCGATATCTCACCTTACAGGTGAATCGCAGGGAAAAATAAATATTTAGTCACTCGACTTGATCGTGCGACCATGATCGGTAATTATGAATTTGACCCATGCGTGATGCAGCCGACGCTAGCGCAGATGGTAAAGGACATCTTTGGTTGCCTCTGCTGTGCTCTGGCGGATTGCTGAGCCTCACGGGATAAAACAATTACCGTACCAGACTAGGTATAAATCAGATGGATACGCGAAAACTCTCGACGCTTAGCGGTGATGCCTCGGTCGATCAGGTGGTGGAGGTCATTCGGCGTGACGGTGGAGTCATTATTTCCGACTTCATCTCGTCTCAAACTCTAATGTCCCTCACCAAGGACCTGGATACCTATCTAAATGCCACGCCTTGCGGTGTAGACCCCTATTTTGCGGGCACGCAGACCCGTCGGGTGGCTCGGATCATCGGGCGCAGCGACACGGCTGTTGAGGTAGCGTTGAACCCGCTGTTCATTGATACGGCCAGAGCAATTCTGCAAACGCCGACCCATGTTTGGGTGGGCAGTGACCGCATCGAGATGGCGCCTGACATTCAACTCAGCATTACTCAAGCCATTCAGATCGGTCCGGGTCAAGGGCTCCAGCCTCTTCATCGCGACGACGCTACTTCGCTCTGGCGACACCCCCAGTACGAGCGCGAGGCGCGGGTGCAAGTAATGGTCGCTATTTCAGATTTCACCGAAGAGAACGGTGCGACTCGTGTTATTCCCGGCAGTCATAAATGGGATGACGAGCGGATGCCGACCCAGGAAGAAACCGTCCCAGCGGAAATGAAAGCAGGCTCTGCGCTGCTCTGGCTGGGCTCGGTGTATCACGGCGGCGGGGCCAATCAATCGGCCCTCCCCCGTACCGGCCTGACCATGGCTTACGATCTCGCCTTCCTGCGCCTTGAAGAAAATCACTTCCTTTCCATTCCCATTGAGCGCGTTCGCCAACTACCGGCGGAAATGCAGCGCCTGTTGGGTTGGGGGGCGAGTACCACATTGCTGGGCTGGGTTGAAATCGATGGCCAGATGCGGGATCCGCAGGAGCTTCTCGGCATGCCGGAATTCTCTGAACCGGGAAAAGGCTTCTGACAATTCCTTGTCGCTGTGAATGTCTTTTGGTGCGAGCAATGATGGGTAACCGGGATCACGCGAATGAATACTTTGAGTAATGCTCACAATGCTTCGACACCTTTGAAGTTTCGCAGCCTGGGAGGATGGGTGGAGCAGCCCGATAACCTTCAGCCAACGCTGGAAGGTCATGCGCAAGCCGATGTGATTATCATCGGGGCCGGTTTTGCCGGGCTATCCGCCGCTCTGGAGCTGAGGGCGCTCGGTGCAGATGTCATCGTGCTGGAGCAAGAGTTTGCGGGCTTCGGTGCCAGTGGGCGCAATGCGGGTTACCTGCTTGGCAGCATGGGTATCGATTTCGCCGTCTTTGTGAATAGGGTGGGGGTGGAGCAGGCAACGCAGTTCGTCAGGTTTTACGACGAGGCTGTGACCTATGTGGAAGGTCGATTCGAGCAATTGGGTATCCAGTGTGACTACACCCCTTCGGGCGTGCTCCGGGCCGCTGTTCATGCCAGCCAGGAAAAACGCCTGCATAAGGATATGGCGCTAGGTGAAAAGCTGGGGTCTTCTACCCGCTTCGTGGACAGTGCCGAGATGCGTGCGCGAGGTATCCCTCCTGCTTTTTTGTTCGCTCTCGAGCAGCGAGGCGGCACCTTGAATCCCGGCAAGTATGTAGGTGGCTTGCGCCGTGCGGCCATCGACGCGGGCGTGAAACTCTACGAACACACGCCGTTGCTGTCCTTCAGCGAAGGGGCATCCATCTCCTGCAAGACTGCGCACGGCAGTGTGAGCGCCCCGGTGATGCTGCTGGCAACCAACGCTTATACCCCTCAATTAGGGGTGTTGCGCAACAAGATCGCGGCGATCCGCGTATCGGCCATCGAAACCAAGCGGCTATCAGAGCAGCAACTTGCCGCCCTGGGGTGGAAAGCTAGGGAAGGGATCATTACACCGCACTACATAATGGAAAGCCACCGCCTGACGGCACATGGGACTCTCGTGCTGACCGTCAAGGAGCTGGGTTATGCCTACGGTTCGAAGGTGCCCAACATTCCCGACCAGCGCGCCTACTCGGCGTTGGCCCAGGTACTGCGCGAGCGCTATCCCGCATTGCAGGGGCTTGAAGTACAGCACTGCTGGAGCGGCTATGTCAGTGGTGCCTACGACTTCCTGCCCGTTATCGGTGCAATGGGCGCGAAACAGAACATTTTCTACACCGCGGGGTGCTCGGGTCACGGGCTGGCCGGCCAGTCGTTCATGGGGTCGCTTCTGGCCGCCCAAATCAATGGAAAAACGCCTGAATTGCTGACGGCTCTGCAGCATAAGACGCCCTCCATGCTGCCTGAACCATTGCAATGGTGCGCCATACAGTCCGCTTTTGCGGCGGCCAAGTTGCTGGACGCACGGACGGATAGAAAAGTGCGAAGAGACAATGCCAAGAACGTTTGATTGCAATTAACTACCGCGGCCCTGCATAAGGGCTAAAAATAATAAATCGACCCTGTTGACAGAGGGTGTTGCCGTGGAATTTATAGATCTGTTTGCGTTGATGTCCTGTGTGCTGCTGGTGATATGTGGATTGAGTTACGGTATGGCGTTCGTCAAACGTAAGAATTATCTGCTTGGTGTGGAGTTTTTGATTGTAGGTATTTCCGCGACGAACTTTACTACTTTCATCGCTACCGGCTGGGAAGTTAACTACAATATCGCCATGTTTCTTGATGCTTTTTCTCGCGGTGTGGGAGTGCCGATTATCGGGACCCTTGGACTGATGGCTGTAACGCACAATTACAAACCGTCGCCGGCGAAGGACTTCATCCTATTTTTAGCGGCCTTTACGGCTGCGGCCATCTACTTCTTATCGATTACATTTAAACCGCTGCTTCCTTATTTCTATGTGTTGATGTGGTCGTTATATACGTTGTACCTGCTTTATTTCATGTGGCGACTAGCGCGTGCAGGCGAGGTGCTAAACGCGCTGGCCACCCTGGTTGGTGCGGTAGCGGGGCTGACGATAGCGCTGCGTTATGATTTCTTCCCGATTCCGGGCGATGAAACCAAGATGATCTTCATGACGTGTGCCTTCCTCACCTGGTCCTACACAATGGTGCAATTGTTTTATGCCTATCATGCGCTTCAGCGTTCCGCAACAGTCTCCGCTCACGGCTTAGTCGATTCCCGTTGATGGAGTTTGGAAACTAATACCACTGTAGAAAAACCGTATTTTTGTGGGGCTAAAGTTCTGAACTGGTGCTTTTACTCCACAGGGTGGGCCAAAGGCCTGCTTTTTTACCGCCTCTTAGAGGCGGTTTTTTTTGGGGTGAATCATTCGCGCTTATGAGTACCAATCAGGAAAATTAATAACTCTGGTGGATCCAAAGTAAGTTTTAGAGTTCGGGGTAAACGTGCGTCCTGAACGAGCATGATTTGGTAACACATGTTTCTTTCCTTCCCAAAGTAGTGCGTCGTTCGGTGCGCAGTAATCCCTAACTATTGTTAACTAGCTGATTTTATTGATGTATTGCTAAAGGAACCATTCTGGCATATGGCTTGCGTATTGATCGCGTGACATGATCGATTGATCATGTCACGCGATCATAAGCTATCGGCACTGATTTCCACCTGGAATATTGAGTGGCCGCCCACGCCTTTGAGGATCCCTTAATGAAAGAAGCAACTGCACGGTGTGGGGGTGAAGTAGCCGCCCGCCTTACGTTCAGCCAACTGATGGTTATCCTTGCGGCCTCGACCGCAATTTGCTCGGTACAGGCCGCGCCTCAGGGGGCCGAGGCATTAGGTTCGAAGCTGACGCCGTTGGGCGCAGAAGCCTCCGCCAATTCGAGCGGAGATATTCCTGCCTGGACAGCTCCGGGACCGCAGGGGGCAGGCTGGAGCTACGGCCAGGTGCGGGGAGATTATTGGAAGTTCAAGGGGGATAAACCCCTCTATACCATCGACTCCAGCAACGTGTCGCAGTATGCAAGCAAGCTTGCCCCCGCTCAGTTGGAACTGTTCAAGAAGATTCCAGGTTATCGGATGGAGGTGTATCCAACCCGTCGATCTTGCGGTGTACCAGACTTTGTGGCTAACAACACTCGGCAAAATGTGGGCTTCGCCAAGCTCGATGCTGCGGGACTGGCCCTTGAGGAAGCCCATTTGCCGGGAGCGCCATTTCCCATGCCCACCATTGGCGCAGAGGTAATGTGGAACATGAAGATGCGCTATCGCGGCGTTGGTGTTGAAATTCCCAAAAGTATTTCGGGCATCTCGCCGCGTAAGGGCGGGGAGTGGTTACGCCAATCTACGGATACCTTTTTCCTCACTCCATGGGGTAAGAAAGGGAGCGCGTTGTTCTCGTCCGTTGGACGCCTGGAAAATGCCACTTTCTTCAACTATTTAGAACCCGCTGCATTGGCCGGCCAGTCAGCGGTGCAGACGGCCGTGGCCGGGGAGCAGGCGACGACTTTTTATTATTTCCCCGGTCAGCGTCGCGTGCGACGTATGCCCTCGTATTCCTATGACGCACCTCAGATAGGACTAGACAATCAATACACCGTCGATGAGGGCAACGTTTTCTTCGGCACCATGGACCGCTTCGATTGGAAGCTGATCGGCAAGCAGGAGCTTCTGGTGCCCTACAACGCCTTCGGCGCCTATGACACTACCGCGAAGGTTGAAACGTTCGCCGGGACCGATTCGATTGCACCGCAGTCGCGTCGCTATGAACTGCATCGCGTATGGGTTGTTGAGGCGAATGTCCGTCAAGGCATGCGCCATCAAGCTCCAAAACGCATGTTCTACATCGACGAAGACAGCTGGAATCCGCTGCTGGCAGTTGACTATGACAAGCAGGGGCAAATTTGGAAGGTACGCGAAGGGTTCTCGATTCCCGTGTACGAGACCGGCACTTGCGATGTGCAGGCGCAAGTTCAGTACAACCTGGTCGATGGCCGCTATCTGTTCGACATGACCACCATCGGCGCCGGTAAAAACGATATCCGTTGGCTCACCGAAGACACTGGAAATCCACGCCTGAAACGCGATTTTTTCACCTCCGATAATTTGCGAGCCATCAGCGAGCGTTAAAACGACGTCAGATCGAGAGCCAGCATGAAAAGAATAATTACGAAAGCTTCAGGCCTTGTCATCGCGTGCGCAACCCCACTGGCAATGGGGTTCACCTTCGAAACTGAAACCCTTCACGGTTCGTTCGACTCCACCATTTCCGCCGGCATGGGCGTGCGCACGGAGTCGCGCGGCTGCAATCTGATCAACCAGGGGCCGACCGGACACAATGTCCCCTCCGGCTGCCTGGCGCAGAGTTCTGGTGTGGCCGATCAGGGCGATCTGAACTACGACCGCGGCGATATGTTTACTAACTACCTCAAGGGAACTCACGAGCTGTTGCTGAAGTTTCCCGAGGACGTAACCTTCATGGCGCGTGGAACCTGGATCCGAGACTTCGCAGCCACCGATACCACTGGCACGCAATCATTCAACACTCCTGAAAGTGTCGGTAGTAACGGGCTCAGTGATGCTGCTCGCGACGATCTTGCTTTCAAGGCTCGCTTGCTGGATCTATGGGTGAGTAAAGGCTTTGATCTGGGCGAACAGCGTGTCCGAGCACGCCTGGGTAATCAGGTCATCAACTGGGGCGAAAGTCTGTTCGTGGCTGGGGGCATCAACAATACCAACGCGTACGATTATCAAGCCCTGGCCCGTCCTGGGGTACAGCTCAAGGAGGCTGTGCTGCCGGCACCGATGATCAGTGTCGCCTCCGGCCTGGGCTCGGGAGTCAACATCGAGGCCTACTATCAGTTCCGCTGGAACAAGAGCGAACTGCCGCCGGTTGGCAGCTATTGGTCCACTAACAACGCCCTCGGCGAGGGCAGGGGGGATTACGGGTTTTCAGAGAAAAAAGCGCGGGACAGTGGCCAATGGGGCATTTCGTTGCGCTGGCAACCGGAGGACAGTGATGTCAACTATGGCTTCTATGTGATGCGCTACCACGACAAATTGCCGTCGCTGCGTGTGGATATTCTGGACCCGAACACCTTTTCGGCAGCACCAACCTGGCGTTATCAGGAAGATCGGATGATGTATGGCGTCAGCGCTAACATGCCCATAGGCGACTGGGCCATAGGTACCGAGTTGTCCTATCGGCCGAAAGACTCGGTCATGCTTAATCCGGTCATCGATCTGTGTGCTAGCAATGGCGGCAAATGCTGGAAGGATGAGAAGAAATTTCAGTGGCACCTGACCGGCCTGTATAGCTTCACGCCTTCCAACTCGCCGATGCTGCTCGATTTCACCGGGGCTAGCACGGGTAGCTTGCTGAGTGAACTGGTGGTGATCAAGTACCCGGGGTTGCATGATCAGGTTAACGGCGAGCCGCTCGCAGCGGGGCTCAACACCTGGCAACTGGATCCTGCGTCGGCGCCGAAGTCTCGTGGCGACAAGACTTCGGCGGGGATCAATTTGGACTTCAGCCTGACCTATGATGGCACGTTGCTGCCGGGCTGGCAGGTCACCCCTGGGGTGTTTTACGCACGCTCGCTGGGAGGGCGCACGCCGAACCTCTCAGCCACCTTTACCGAAGATGCCAGCAGCATGAACCTTTATCTGAACTTCGTGCGCAACCCGGCTAGTTGGCAGGTCTCTCTTAACTACGCAAAGTTCATGGGCGGCGATACGCCTTACGATCAGTTGTATCGTGACCGCGATTATGTCGGTATCGCGATCTCTCGTACCTTGTGAGGCCTATCGTGAACAGTTCTGTAAAACTGACTGATGCTCAGGCGCGTGGCGTTTTGCCACGCGTCGAGCGGGTATTGTTCGGGCATCGTTGGCTGGTGCTTGGCGGCTTGGCTGTATTCACTCTGATCATGGCGTGGTACGCGGTGCAGCTGCGCATGGATGCCGGCTTCGAAAAGCAACTGCCGGTCGGCCATGAATACATCGAGACATTCGAGGCGTACCGCAATGACCTGATGGGGGCCAACCGCTTGACCATCGTGGTCAAGGCGCGCAAAGGCGATATCTGGAGCGCATCTGGCCTGAAGCGGCTGTATGACGTGACCCAGGCGATCAGTTTCCTGCCGGGAATCTCTCGCAGCAGCGTGCGTTCGTTATGGACGCCCAATGCCTTTGTCAACGAGATCACCGAAGAAGGCTTTCGTGCCGATCCGCTGGTGCCTGGCACTGTTTCTCCCGAGCACTTGAACGATCAGGTCATTGCCATGATTGCCAATTCCACCGCGCAGGGAGGCTTCATTGGCACCTTGGTTTCCCGCGATCAAACCAGCGCGATGATCACTGCGGAGCTCAATGAGTACGAGGCTGACGGGACGCATCTGGATTATGTCGCGTTCAACCAGCGGCTGGAAAAAGACATTCGCCAGCCGTTCGAGGATGGCGAGTTCGAGATCCAGATAATCGGCTTCGCCAAGCAGATCGGCGACATCGCTGATGGCGCATCGGCCGTGCTGGAGTTCTGCTTACTGGCGCTGCTGCTGACCGCCGCTGCGGTGTATTGGTATTGCCATTCGGTGCGCTTTACCTTGTTGGCGCTGGTCTGCTCGCTGGCCTCACTGATCTGGCAGTTCGGCAGCCTACGTTTGCTGGGCTATGGGCTCGACCCCCTGGCCGTCCTGGTGCCGTTCCTGGTGTTCGCCATCGGGGTTTCCCATGGTGTACAGCAAATCAACTTCATCGTTCGCGAGATTGCGATCGGCAAGAGCGCCGAAGCAGCGGCGCGCTCAAGCTTCACGGGCTTGCTGATCCCCGGGACGTTGGCGCTGGTGACGGCCTTGGTGTCATTCGTGACACTGCTGCTGATACCGATTCCGATGGTGCGGGAGCTGGCCATCACCGCCTCGCTTGGCGTGGCCTATAAGATCATCACCAATCTGCTGATGCTGCCCTTGCTGGCGTCCATGCTGCGGGTCGACGACAAGTACGCGACGACCCAGGAGGTTTCCCGACAGCGCCGTACTCTTTGGCTGCGTGGCTTGTCGCGGCTTGCTGAATGGCGCAACGCCCAGTGGGTGCTTGGCTTGGCTCTGGTTATCTTTCTGGTGGCGATCTGGCAAAGCCATGACCGTGTCGTCGGTTCTTTACAGGCGGGGGCCCCGGAGTTGCGCGAGGACTCGCGTTTCAACCGCGATGCCGTTTCCATCGCCAATAACTATGACATCGGCCTGGACTGGCTCAGCGTCGTGTTCGAAGCTAAGCCGGAGGACGCTGGCGAAGGCGTGCCGGCGGCGTGCGAGGATGTTGCGGCCGGACAGTACCAGGACCGTTTTGTCTGGGCCATGCAGGGTGTGCCTGGCGTGCTCTCGGTGGCGTCGTTCTCGACCAATCTGCGTCAGTTCAACGAGGGGTACAACGAAGGCAACCCCAAGATGGCCGTGGTCCCCATCGACCCGATGAATTACGCCGCGCTGGCCACCGAGGTGGCACGCACGCCCGGACTGGTGCGGACTGATTGCAGCATGTCCGCCGTGCACCTGTACCTGGCCGACCACAAGGCCACGACAATCAACAGGGTGGTGCAAGCTGTCAAGGCGTTCCGCAGCGAGTATCCGCTGTCGGGTCTGTCGATCCGCCTGGCTTCGGGGAACGCCGGGGTTCTCGCGGCCATCAACGAGGAGGTGGAGAAGAGCGAAACGCCCATGCTGCTGTATGTCTATGCCGCGATTGCATTGCTGGTGTTCGTCGTCTATCGCGACCTGCGAGCGGTACTCGTGTGTTGTCTGCCACTGACCATCGGTACGTTCATTGGCTACTGGTTCATGAAGGAACTGCAGATCGGCCTGACCATCGCCACCTTGCCGGTGATGGTGCTGGCCGTTGGGATCGGCGTCGACTATGCCTTTTACATCTACAACCGCCTGCAATTGCACTTGGCGCATGGGCAGTCGATCACCAAGGCGGTCGAGTTCGCATTGCTTGAGGTGGGCGTCGCTACGATCTTCACTGCGATCACCCTCGCCGTGGGTGTTGCTACTTGGGCGTTCTCAGGCCTGAAGTTTCAAGCGGACATGGGCAAGCTTTTGGCCTTCATGTTTATTGTCAATATGGTTATGGCCATGACGGTGTTACCTGCCTTTGCTGTTTGGCTGGAACGAGTGTTCCCTCGTAAACGCCCTGTGCGTTTGATTGGCGCAATGCTTCACTGAGGAAAAAAGATGCGATTCAGGAGTTCATTCATCTTAGCCGTGCTCGCCGTAACACTACCCGTAGTGTTTGTCCGGGCCGAGCCATTGCAAGCAGTGCCTTCGGCGCCGGCGAGTAATGCCACGCAAGCCACCATGCTGGATGCAGTTTGGGCTGGTGAGCGTGTGGTTGCGGTCGGCGATCATGGCGTCGTGTTGTTATCCGACGATCAGGGCAAGCATTTTCGTCAAGCGAGTGCGGTACCGGTGTCGTCACAGCTGACGGGCGTGTCGTTTGTGGACGCCAAGCGCGGTTGGGCGGTAGGGCATTGGGGCGCGATCCTCTCTACCATTGATGGTGGTGAAACATGGCAGATCCAGCGCTTGTCCAGCACTGAAGATCGGCCATTGTTTGCCGTTCACTTCTTCAACGCCCAGCAGGGTGTTGCCGTAGGGCTGTGGTCCTTGATACTGCTTACAAATGATGGCGGCCAGACTTGGACAGAGCAGACCTTGCAGGCACCCTCCGGCGCCAAGAAGGCCGACCTCAATTTGATGGGGCTGTTTGCCGACAGCCGCGGCACGCTATACGCCACGGCCGAGCATGGGCAGTTATTGCTCTCCGAGGATCGCGGAGGAAACTGGCGTTATTTGGATACGGGCTACGAAGGTACCCTTTGGTGTGGGGCTGTTTTGGCCGATGGGAGTCTGTTGCTAGGTGGTCAGCGTGGAACGCTGTTGCACGGTTCGGCGACAGTAAAGGGGCTTAGCAGGATTCCAACGCAGAGCAAAGGCTCTATTACCTCTATAGCTGTAGCAGGATCCCGAGTCATGGCGGTTGGCCTGGACGGATTGGTGCTCCAGAGCGGTGATGGCGGACACAGCTTTCAGGAAAAGCAATCAGTTGATGGCCTCTCGTTAACTGCCGCGCTGTTCAACGTTGAAGGGGGGGCCGTGCTGTTTTCCCGTCGGGGTGTGTTGGCTGATCAGTATTGACAGGGGATTTGTGTTTCCGCCAGCCAACTAGGCATTCTAAGGCCTTGGTTACACAACTATCAGTGATGCGACTAGTTCGCTTTCCATAACCTTCTCGAGTGATTTGCACCACCCATGAGTACGCCGTCCTCCTGGCCACGCCCCTCAGAACCCGTCCGTGAGCTCATGCGCAAAGGCGCAGAGCTCGCGCAGACGCTACCGCGAGAATGGATCGATCGTCTGAATCAGTCACTTTTCTCTTTAACTGAAGATGCGAAGCTGCTGGATGATCCAGTCATCCTTGCGGCATTAAGGCGTGCTAACCGATCAGAGCTGCTACATTGGGCTAACGCAAACCTGCAGCGTCCTGGAGAACCTGTGGAGCCCTATGTGTCGGCTGATATGGTTGACACGGCCAGAGAGCTTGCCCGCAGAGGAGGAGCTGAACTGCTTATGAATCTCGCAAGGGCGACGCAAAATGCAGCCTGGGATTTGTGGATGAAAATGGCATTCAGTTTGACGCAGGATCCAGTGGTACTTGAGGAGTTCCTGGAGATATCACTTCGCTCCATCTCGGAATTTATCAATAGCAACATACGCGTGATGATGCAGATCATCTTGGAAGAGAAGAACACCCAAGCCCACGACGATCCAATCGATAAGCGCAGCCTGGTGGATCGTTTACTCGATGGTAGAGATGTGGAAATGGAACAGTTCGGACGGCGCTTGGGTTATAGCCTCTTTCAGAAACACCGCGGTTGCCTCGTCTGGAGTGAAATACCGGACGCAGACATCCGCTTATTGGAGGAGATGGCTCGAGCCTTAGCTCATTTAACTGGTACAACAGCGCCTCTGATAGTGTTCGCAGGCCCCGCGACTCTATGGGTTTGGTGCGTTGCGGCGAAGCCTCTAGATTTGAATTTACTACAGGGGCTGGCTAGGCAATTTCCAAATGTCCGCGCAGCGATCGGCTCTCCGGGGGCAGGTATGAATGGCTTTCGCCAATCACACTTTGAAGCCCTTGCCACTCAGAAATTGATTGGACGTTTAACCGGGGCTCCTGCCGTTGCTACGATTGATCAAGTGAGGATGGTGTCTCTTATGACTCAAGACGTCCGCGCGGCCAGACAGTTTGTTTTGAACACTCTGGGGCGTTTGTCGACGGCCCCCATGGTTCTTCAGCATTCTTTACATGCTTTCTTAGTCAACGGTTGCAACATCACTCTCACCGCAGAGGTATTGGGCACGCACCGTAATACATTGTTGAGGCGGCTGGAGCGTGCCCAGGACTTGCTCCCTGTCCAGTTTTCCGATCATCGTATTCATATTGCCGCAGCACTTGAACTCGCGATTTGGAGCTCTCCGGTGGACAGCGGTGAGTAATCTATTGGGGGAAAGTTGTTCGCTTTCCTTTGTTTTGTCCATTTTTTAATTGGCCCTTTCGGGTAAGGCTTTTACCCTTCTGATCCATTCCGTTCGCCCTTCAACACCATTTGCCCGTGGGCCATTTCCCTGTAGGTTTATTCGGAGGAGTCTTAATGAAGGCGATAAGATGCAGGTGTTACTGTAAATAATCGAAAAATGAGTTTTCAAATTGGTGTGGTGGATCAGCTTTACAATTAACTCAAATCTCAGCAGCATCTCTATTGTATATATGGAGAAAACGGTCGTAATTTTATCACTCATTGGCCTAATAGAATAGACGTTGTCTAGTTCGATTAACGTAATTCTAGTTGCGGCGACGAACGGTGATGTGTAATCCTTGCTCGGCGCCGCATATCGGCGCCGGGTGTGAGAACCCGAATTGATACCAGCGGGTCGCGTTATGGCGATCCGTAGGGCAGGCGTTCGCGTCTGGCCGGTCTGGTATCAGCCGGTTTCTCACCCCTACGGGTCGCCGCCATCCAATCTCTGATGACGGCACAGCAGAGCCATTCAGGGAGGAGGAAGCGGTATGGAGCATTTCGATAGTCAGACCAAGCCAAGTATTTACGCTGAAACGGCTTATGAGTTGATTCTCAGGGGCGTTAACCGCTTTCAGTCTGAAGCAGATAGGCGGTTATTGTTGGATTCTCTACTGTGCCAATGCGCTGTGTTTGCCCGCATAATAGCGGGCGAAGAGGCATTTCAGGATTTACTGGAACGGCTGAAAAACTTTAATTTCGATGCTGAGCTTCAAGCGGATACTCATATGCATTGATTCTTGCTTATCAATCGTTGGGTGACTGCCCATAATGGCAATGATCGCTCATATCAATAACAGATCATGCATAGCTCTACCGCCCAATCAGGCTTAATTCTTCCGAGCGAGTTTATTTATTTCAGATGTCGTGTGAGCTCCATTGCGTCATGCAAGACTCTCACGACCTCAACGACCTGATCCTCATTGCGTCGATAGAATACGATGTGTCTGGGCCTTACTACTCGGCCTTCAGTATTATCCAATCTGCAGAAGAACAGGTGCAGGCTTCGCAGGCCTGGCGAGATCTCCTCGCGAGTGACGCTGCCTAACCTCTCAGGCTCCTCTCCAATGGGTCGAAAAGTGTTCTGCAGGAGACTCTGGTACCGACGGCGGGCACCCTCGCCAAACCTCACTTCTGTGTACCGTAGGATGTCGATGACGTCAGTTCGGGCCTGCTTTGAAATGTGTACCTGGAGCTGGCTCATTCTTTTTCGCTTGCCAGCTGGCCCAGGTTCTCGAAGTAAGCCTCCAGATCCTCAACAGCTACAGCATCAAACTGCCCAGACTCAAGCTGCATGATGCCGATCGATGTCGCGTTGCGTAGGGCTTCGAGCCTGGCGGACTCCGATGCTTCATGCTCGAGCAGCATTCGAAGGCCGGCACGCACGACCTCGCTGAAGTTCTGGTAGCGGCCATCCCTTACCAACTGGTCAATTGACTGTTCCATGGGGTTGGGGACTATTACGTTGTGTGTGGCCATGAGGGTGTCCTATGTGATGTGTGGCATGGCATTTTACGCCATGTCTCTTGCTAAAACATCAAAGGTGTCGTATACCTCAAAATATGGTGTTCTTACGGACTCGGGACATAGATCATGACAGCATCAGCCACTACAACCTTTGCTCATTGCCTCGGTAGCGCACTGGGGACTGCGGCACGATTCTGTCTGCATGATCGCAACCCAATGGTCCGCTGGATCAAGCGAGCAATCGTTCTTGTCGTCTTGGGCGCTGTCCTGGTGAACTCATTCAGTTGGATCCTTTCTGCTCTTTTGATGATGATCCCTCTGGGTTTCGGTCTTTTCGCTTTTTCGAAGGCTGGCACCAATAAAGTGGATCTTTTTGTCAAAGACAAAGGAGCTCCCTACGGTCGTGATGGCGTTATGGGGGCTCCTCTCAATATGTGGGGAGAGCGGCGCGATGGTTTCGATCGAGATCAGCATTAAGGAGCTCGCTACATTCAGTGATACAAGCTCCTGCCGCGTTTATCATTGACTGCTTGCTGAAGTTACAGCGCTTTTAGCTATACCTCCTCCTTGACTCCCTGCCTGACCAACTGCATCTGTTCCTCTGGTTAGCCCATTCAGAGCCGAACCCGCCTGTACTCCGGCCCACCCAAGAGTAGCTATCCAGAACATCGGCAAGATGATGAACATGGCCCCCATGACGAAGTTAAGGATTGCATCCTGAGTGGTTGTGTTGAGCCCCATCACCGGGTCAAACGAAAGATGCGGTGAGCCTGAGCCGTAAAGTACGTCAATGATGGTGCTGTCTACCCAACGCGCCAGTTGGAACCAAAAGTCGACAAAGATCAGTGCGAAGAACACTACTGACATGGTCATCGCAACATTCAGCTGGTAGGCACCAATGATCAGTACCAGGGGCAGGCAGATCACCATTGCCATCTTGAGGAAGGCCATCACCATCGGCAGTGCCTGACGAACGATATCCATCCCCGGAAAGTACGCCAGTGAGCCCACTCCAACTCCGAGTGTTCCGCCGGCGCGAGCTAGCCCGTTCCACATTGTCCCGCCGATCTGGCCACCATAGTCGGAGTACACTTCTCCATTGACCTGGCTGGACGGTGAGACGACCTGTCGAATCATTGAGTCCGTGACTTCGTCCTTAGACAGCCATTTCGCCCAGCCAAGAAACTTGTTCATCAGGGTGGGATCGACCTGCGCCTGCAGGCGATCTCGTAGACCAATGCTGCCGTCCGACCACCATTGCTTGCATGTCGGATAACCTCCACCTCCGGTGACCTGGGGCAGCCCATCGTCTCGTTTAGCGTCGTATGGCCATGCTGTGCGAGGAGTCTTGGAGTAGTCCGTGTCGTAATAGCCAGATGTGTTCAGCAGGAAGCGTGAACCGATCCAGTTGAGGTCCTGCAGGGTTTTTGGGTCCTTTGTGATAGACCCGAGTTCCGGCTGACGCATGAAGAGGCGCGCCCGGGAAGGGCCGAAGCAGTCGTGTGTGAAGTCAGCCACCTCTTGAGCAAGCAAGGGGTTATCAATCCGGATTGCGTCGACGTCCATCCGCATCTGCCTAAGGTCGGTACCGCAGGGGATCGCCGCTACCGCTCCGCTATTCAGGCCCTTGCTCAGCGAGTGCATCACAGCCCACCAGATCGGGATTCTTGCGCTCTTGCCGGTCAGCGAACTGAATGTGGTATTCCATCCGGTATCCCCTGGGGCCGGTAGCAGGACCTGGCATTGCTTAGCCCTGGTCTGGTCGAACTGGAGGGTATCGAAGCCCACGCTCATCACTGGGATCGCGCACAGAGAAACAACCACGTAGCCGATGTACAGCTGGGTCTCAATCCTAGCCAGCGACAAGACCCCCTTGTTGCCTTCATCTGCACCTTCCTGGCGGACCTTGATCCATTCCCTCACGACGATGATCAAGAAGGGGAGAGCGAACAGGCCGGTGTCAGAGATCATGTCCCAGATTCCGTTGTTGATCAGCCAGCCGACCAGTGTCAGGTAGAACTCCAGGTAGTCGTTCGTGTAGAGGGTCATAGAATTTCATCCCAGGGGATCGGCGCCTTACTGATCTCAAGCACCAAGAACAACATCAGAACGAGCCCTTCGACACGTATGAGGCGCTTTTGGGCTTGTGCAGATGGTGAGGGTAGCTGTCGCTTCAAACGCAGCCAGGCGACGACGATGAGGCTGTAGAGGAGCAGCCTCCACAGCAGCATCGTGAGGTAGTTATTGCTTCGCCATGTCGACCAGGTCTCCATGGCACCTAGATTGTTGAGTGCAATCAGGCTGATCACAACGCACACAATCATTAAAAACACACACAGGGCCAGGCCACCCGCCAGGCGCCTAATTACCGTGGGTTTCTTCTCGAGGTCCTCTGGCAGGCTCATGAGTTACTCCCTGCCTGCAGGTTTCTGCAGCTGTTGCAGGCGATCGCTTTCGGGAGCAGCTTGGTAGATCGTCCGAGAGTTCTCAGCGCGAGTCTTGCCGCGCTCAATGATCGCCATCGGTGAGTTGTTCGCCAGGTCGCGCCGAAGATCCAGCTCCATTTTGAGATTGTCGATTTCCTTCTGCAGAACCTCGGATTGGGTGGTTGTCTGTTCCACGGCCAGATTGTTCGCGGCGACGTTCGATTCTCGAGATCCTGTAATCAGCATGCGATTCAACATCAGCGCTTTGCCCAGGATGTCCGAGAGTGCCACCTCGGATGCCAAACGCTGTGCCAGCACTGCTTGATCGCGCTCATCCCGCAGTGCGTTGATCACACCGCGGGTAATTGGCAGAGAGTCGCTACTGGCCTCTCTCAGTTTTTCTGAAGTGATGTGCGTACCAGGTTTCAGCAGATCCTGGATGGCTTTCAGTTTTTTATCGTAGGTTTCCTGGATCAGTGGCGTGAGCCCCACGCCGGGCGTCGAGGCACTGGAGCAGCCTTCGCAGGTTTTGATTTCTTGCTCGCCCAGGACCCGGTTCGCAAACTGCGCGGCTTCGGTAGGAGACTCCCAGTAACCGCACACCAGGCCGTTCGAGCAATTCGATTGTTGAACGCGGGAGGTCTCAGTAGCTGAGCGGCCGTTGAGCAGGTTGTAGCCGGCTTTGACGACGTCGCTTACAACCTTGATGGGTTTTTGTCCTGAGCCGCCTGCTTGCTCACCCCCTACCCACGTGACCCCGGAGTTACCTGGGCCGTTTTCGACTTTGTCCACGACGGCAACAGCGTCATTCCCCGAGGATAAGGCCTGTCCCATTTTTTGTCCTTCTGCGACCTTCCCCCAGCCGGCCTGGCCACCGGCGATGTCGGCCATGCGCTCGGCCATTGCCCTGCAGGTCCCCTTCGATCGATCGTAATCGAGGCGCGCCTGCAGGATGCCGTTAGTCAGCAGGTTGTACAGTGCGGGGTTTGCTCTTTGCAGAATCAATGCCGGCAGCGACATCACCGCGCCTGTTGCGCTCTGGATGACGTTGCTCATGATGTTTTGAAAGCCCTGCGTGGCGCCGTTTAGTTGGTTCTCCAGGGTATGGCTCAAGTCCATGTTCCCGCAGATCAGGTTGTTCTGCCATCCGGCTCCGACGGTGATGCTTTCCATCTGCCCGGCGCTACCCATGCTCACAGCACTGCCCCCGCCGATGCTGTAAAGCACGTCGTCACCAATCACACTGCCCTGAGACTCAACCTTGATTGGATCTGGGTCAGCCGCAAAAGCCACGGTACCGCTCAAGCTGATGGCTAATCCGATAGCCTGGGTCATCTTCTTCATTCTTCACGTCCGTCGCTGAGTTATTGAAAGTCGGTGCTGCCGAGGAAAATCTGCCCGCGCCGTTGGCAGCACGAGTAGGGGCGCCAGAGAGACCAGGCATAAGCGCCATTGGCCGCTTCCATATCTGTGCCTATTCCCCAACCGCTGGTAGGAAATGTTGCGCAGGTAAGGCTCAAGGACGGCGTGAGCTGCTGCCACTTTCCGGTCGAGTAGTCGTCCTCGAGGAGTTCGCCGGCAGGCCAGTAGCCAGGCATTGGGAAGGTCCGCATTGGCACGTAGACGTGTGGTTGGCCCACACGGGTTGTGATATCGCCGGCGCGTTGAGCGATCACGGCAGCGGCTTTGAAGTCGTCGGATTGGTGAATGAATCCGCTGCGCGGGTAGATGCTCCCCCACATGTTCGCGGACAGGAGGCCACCAACCTCCCTCAGACCAGGTATCAAGGCCTCTGGATAAACGACTTCGGGGAGCCCGTGGCGCCATGCAAGGGTATCGAGGGTACTGAGCATGTACGGAACGAAGGGGAGGGTGGCCCCTGGGCATGCGTAGCCCGAAGCGGCTGCAAACTTGCTGAAAACAGCCCCACCTGGGTGCCCGATTACGTCAGCGTTTTTGAACTTCGAGATGTTGTTTTCGGCGTTGTGGTTCGTTGTTCCGTTGTTCCCGGCTTGCGCTGTGGGATTCGGCATACCCATCGGGCTGACTTCCACCCATGGGTTTTCGCCGGTATTGGCGTAGGCCGACACAACGGCGTCGGGCACGTAGTGACGGACCTTGACCGAGGTCTTGACCTTGCAACCGAAGGGCGTACACAGCAGCCAGTAGCAGATCCCTACAACACGATAATCCAGGCAGGTCGGGGAGGCAGTAGACGCCACGATTGCCGCGGTGTTGATCGCGGCCGATGCTGAAAATGATGTGAGCGCAGTCAGCGCAAATGCCAACGTGCGAGACCTCATTGCTGCCTCCTCGAGCGATCGATAGCTTTCAAGGCAACTGCAACGTCAGGTTGGCCGTAGACAACGTACTTTCGGTCGACTACTACAGCTGGGATCTTCTCAATGCCGGCACTCCAGGCATCAGTCAGCCCCTGCTGCGCCTTGGCCAACTCCCCGATTAGGCGGATGCCCTCTGCGCTCTTCATCATTCGTTGAGCAGCGATTGTGGCCTGCTGGGGATTGGGGGGAAGGTTACGTGATAGCTGGTTTTCCAGGCGCTCTTGGTCATCCAGCAAAATGACGCGAACCTGAACGCCTGCAGGAATCACTAGTGGATGCACGGAGTCGGTAACTGCCCAGGCTTCAGCGTGAGCGTTTCCGAATGCAAGTGAACCGCAGATGATGAGGAGTATGGTTTTGAACATACGGGCTGTACCTGGTCATTAATAGATAGGTACAGCCTGGGTCGACTCAAAACTGAGTGCAGTAGAAAATAGATAACCAAGACGTTGGGATTTCTTGGCGTCGGTTACGGCCATCAAGTCGTGCCGATCAGTGTTACTCCTCTTGAACTTGAACTCTACCAACCTAGCGCGATAGGCGGGGGGCTCTGATGTGATGGAAAGAATGGTAAGACATCTTCGGCTACCTCCTGAATCACTTCAGCGGCAGGTCGCTGTGAAAATTGAATGCCGAGCGCCGCATGATTCACTCCTGCAGCTTGCCACTCTTCCAATAGTGCTATCAGGCCATTACGTCCTGTGCGGAGTACATATCCACCTTGCTGAGGAACGCGTGGGTGGTTAGGGTCCTCCACAAGATCAAGCCATTCATTTGTCATGTGTGGTTTAAAGCCACCGTCAGGAATTAGGTTGCGCCATGCTTTGATTTTCTCCTCTAGTCGCTTTGGTCCTTCTGGGATATGTGTGGCCTCAGGATAGGTCAGCCAACCATCAGCGTAGTCGGCAACCCAACCCAGTGTTTGCCTCGATGCACCGGTCACAATTAGCGGGATTGAGCCTGTAGCGGGCTTAGGGAGAAGTTCAGCTTCATTGAATCGACCGAGTGGCGAGTCAATTGATAATCTGCCTGCTCTCATTAGTTGGCGAAAATAAACCACAGTTTCGGCGAAGCGTTCGCCACGTCGCTCATGTTCCAAACCATAGGCAGGAAACTCAATCGGACGGTCTCCCGACGCTATACCTAGTACCAAGCGGCCGCCTGATAGTTGGTCGATTGTGGCTGATGCTTTAGCTAGGTCGATTGGGTGGCGCAGGGAGAAAATGGCGCTTCCTGTAGCTAATGCTACTTTCTTGGTTCTAGCGGCGAGGTACGAGAGATAAGTGAAGGGATCGAAAACCTGTCCTGCGTCACCAAACAGGGGGTCGAACAGCGGAACATCTCGTACCCAGACAGCTGCAAAATCATGGCGATCAATACGTTCTACTAGTTCAGTCTGTCCGACCAATACGCTCATTTCGCCTGAATAAAAATGCAACGGTAAGAAAATTCCAATGGTCAGACATTCGGGGGCGAACATCCGCCGGTAACCGGGGTGTGAATGGAACGCTGAGAACGGCGCGCCCTTAGATATTGAAGGGGTCATCATTTGTGTTTTCCTTATGCACCTGTTGCCGGTTCTGGGAGTGTTATGCCCTTACGCACGGCAGGTCTCCGGGCAATGCGGGTAAACCAGGCGTTCATATGCTGGTACTGACTGAAGTCGAAGTCGATGATGCGAGCGATATGCATCCAGCCAAAATGGGAAATGTCGGCTATGGAGTAATCATTGCCAGCTATGTAGGGATGCAGGGCTAGATGTCTATCAAGCACACCGAGCACGCTGTCTGTCAGGCATCGATAGCGCTCGATGGCGGTCGGTATTTTCTCTTCGGAGAAAATCTCGAAATGTACCCGCTGCCCGATAATTGGGCCGACGCTGGACGAGTTCAATTGCAACCATTTGATGGTTTCCCAGCGTGCCTTAGGTTCTTGCGGTAAAAGCCGCCCAGACTTTTCGGCGAGGTACAGCAGGATGGCCGCCGACTCGAATAGCGTGACACCAGTATCATCATCGTTGATGACTGGAATCCGGCCATGCGGGTTGAGTGCTAAGAATTCCGGTTGTAAGTTTTCCCCTGCACTGATTCGAACATGATGAAGACGATAAGGTAGTTTGAGTTCTTCTAAAGCAATTGTGATCTTGAAGCCATTGGGAGAACTATCAGTGTAGAGGTTGATCATCGCGCAACTCCTAGGCGAGTTGCATAGCTTGGAAGGATGAATGCTGCACAGATCAGACCGGCTAGTACCATGCCCGCGGAAACTAAAATGGCGTAGCTAAAGCCTTGAGTTGCGCTGCCTCCGTTGGCGAGAACGGCAATGCTGACAGCAACTCCAACCGCAAGACCGACTGCTGAGCCTACTTCCTGAGTCGTCGTGAGCATCCCGCCTGCCAACCCATGATCAGAGGGAGCAACACCTTCGATACCTGCGACAGTCCAGGCTGGAAAGGCGGCTCCGTAACCAATACCTGCGAGCAATGTGCCAGGCAAGATGGATGTGCTCCATGTGGCATCAGTTGAAAGCGATGTACCCAGTAATGCGAGACCAGCGATAAACAGGCCCATTCCCCCGAGGATGACAGGCTTGGTATTCATTCGTGCAATCAAGGCCGGGCCAATCCAGGCGCTTGAAAGTGTGAATGCGGTTGCCATGGGAAGCAGTCCCAGCCCAGTCTTCGTTGCGCTGAAGCCCAGGACCTCCTGCATGTAAAGAGCGACTACTACGAAGGTAGGGCCCAAGGCGGTATTCGCGAGTAAAGAAACAATATTTGCTCCGCCCGTCGAGCGCTTCCAGAAGATAGGCAGCGGCATTAAAGGGGACGCAACTTTTCTTTCAACCTGCACAAAGGCGATCAGAAGGCCTAGAGCCAATAGAATTAGGCCGAATGTTTTGGGGGAGGACAAACCGACGTGCTCGCTATTAGCAAAAGCAAAGACCAATGTTGCTGCACCACTAGCAACTAAAACGGCGCCCCATATATCCAACCCTCCAGAGACCGTCTGAGGATCTGGCTTACCAATCGGTAGGACACTCGAACAGGCGATGACCAGAACTCCGACAGGCACATTGATCCACAGCACCCAGCGCCACCCCAGGGCGTCTGTTATCACGCCTCCCATGATCAGACCTGCGACGAACCCACTTGCGGCTACCGCAGTCCAGGCTCCCAGAGCGCTGTTTCGTTGTTTTGGATCCTGAAATACTGTCAGAAGAAGTGAGAAGGCTGCAGGAGAAAACATCGCGGCCCCCAGGCCCTGCATAGCCCTGGTGACAATCAACATCGTCGTGCTCTGCGAGAAACCTCCCAGAAGCGATCCAGCAGTAAAGAGCGTCAGCCCAATCAGAAATACCCGTCGCCTGCCAAACATATCGGCTGCACGACCGCCCAATAAAAGAAATCCCGCGATGGCTACGCCATAAGCATTGATGACCCACTGTAATCCTCCAGGAGTAAAGCCCAGGCTTTGCTGGATCTGTGGTAGTGGGATCATGGTGATGGAAAAGTCGAGCAGCGCAACGAATTGCGTTGTGCAAAGCAGAATGAGGCATAACTGCCAATATCGGTGAGTCATGAGAACCGCCTTTTAGATTTAGTTTTTCTTAACAACAGTGCTATTTCTAAACAGGCAGTATCATGTCTATAATTTTAGATAACCAAAAATCATCATTTTTACTTCCGGGCTTTAGAAAATCTAAAACAAATGGTTAAGTCATTACCTTTACAAGCTCTGCGTACTTTTGTTGAGGTCGGTCAGCGTGGCGGGGTCAAGGCTGCTGCTGAAGCCCTGCATGTCACACCAGGGGCGGTCAGCCAGCAAATTCGATTGCTAGAAGATCGGCTCGGAATGGCGCTTTTTACTCGTGAGCGTCAGGGGCTGCGTCTGACTGATGCGGGGGCTGCCGTTCATCCGTCGTTGTTAGCAGCCTTTGTACAGATAGATAGAGCAATTGATACTTTGGATGCGATAAAGGGGCGCCAAACTCTAACGGTCAGCACAGTCGCAACCTTTGCCGCATCCTGGCTTGTCCCGCGCCTGGGACGATTCAACGAACTGTATCCGCAGATTGAAGTACGAGTCGAAGCTACTTCTGCACTGGTGGACATGCGCCGCGACCGAGTCGATGTTGCGTTGCGCCATGGATTGGGGGGATATCCTGGGCTTGATGTGAGCCGGCTAATGGCTCCGGTACTTGTACCGGTAGCTTGCCCTGGTGTTGTTGAAAATGGCCGTTTGCTTAAGGAGCCGGGGGACTGTCTGAATTACCCTCTTCTGCATGATAGTGATCGGGCTGACTGGCCGTTGTGGTTAGCAGCGCATGGTGTCCCTGAAGATCCTAGGGCTGAGCGTGGTACGGCGTTTGAGGACGATTACTTGTTGATTCGGGCGGCGGCGGCTGGCCAAGGATTGGCTTTAGTACCACAAGAGTATGCTCGGGACGAAATTGCTTCAGGACGCTTGGTGCAGATTCTAGACAAGCCTTGGCCAGCACGTTTCGCCTATTATCTGGTGACATTACCTGGTGCTATAGAGCGCCCGGAGGTTAAAGCGTTTGTGGACTGGATAAGAACAGAAGCACAAACATAAAACAGAGAACCTTAGCTTTTAGTACTGAATAGTCAGCCTATCCATTGCCGAAAGTATCGATACTTCGTCAACAGGGCCTTCAAGTCGGACAGAACGTCCTGTTTGGGTATCAGTAATCTCTATTGTCGGTGTTGCTGCTACTCCAGCCTGCTGTGCCAACTGCAGTTGCCGATCGACCTCTTGAGCGACCTCTGTATCGAGAGCCGCACAACGATCAAGCACTGCTGTGTCAACACCCGACAGGACAATAGGCGTGACCAGTCCTTGGCCATCGCCCCGCGTGTGCTGCAGAACCTGCTCAATCGCATTCCAGAATGCCTTACCCCCTCCAAGTTTGCCGGCACATTGCACCAGGCGCGCCTCTTTCAGCGCTGCAGCTCCATGCATCTGCAGTGGAAAATGGTGCCAGACGAGGTTGACGTCTGTTTGCCCATCGATCCACTGCATGAGTTGTGAGGTGTAAGTCCTACAGTACGGACACTCGAGGTCGGCATACTCGGTGATGGTCCACCTGGCATCCGGTTTACCATAGAGCCAGGAACTCTCTTGCCCCTTGTTCGAGCCACCTGGTGATTTGCTTTTCGACAGGTACACCACAGGAATCGCGATAAACATGATTAATGCGATGGCCACGATCATCGCAAAAAGTACTCTGTCCGTACGCTTTGCGCTCATGTCTTAGGTTCCTCGGTGGCCTTAGAGGTCTTGGCCAGTAACTTTTGTCGTTCCAGGGCCGCTAGAAGGTCCTTAACGGTTTCTTCCTGTTGTGGGTGTCGCTGTAACCACTCGTTCAGTGCTGACTGAATCTGTGGCATCACTTCGCGACGATCAAGAGCATTACTTTTGATCTGTTGCAGCTCTTCGATCAGTACAGGGGCACACACCTCTAGCGCCTGCAGGGCATCCTCGCCCGGGCTTTTAAGCAGCTGGGTCAGGCTCTCGATTAAATTCTGGGTCAAGGTATTGAGGACTCTCATGCCTGGTGCTCCATGGCCTTGTTTTCAGGGAATTTGATGGGGAACGATGCGATACCGCGCTGCCGATCGAGATCCGCGGCTACTTGAAGTGCTGCATGAAGCTCATCGCATCCCAGCTCCTGCATGATCTTGAAGCGCTGGGCCTTTTCTTCACTTTCGGTCATGGCCAGGGCGAGATATAGGCTCGGTGGTACTACACGAAACAGGAACTCTTTGCCTTTGCCTAGAAGCACACCTTCGGTGAATTTCCCGCTCTCCTTACTTGCAGAAAGGATCATTTTTTTCTGTGCTGACGTGAGCTCGCGGAAATTTGCAATTTTCTCGACCTCATCGGGCGGCATATTGAGGCACATCCACCACTCAATCATGTTGAGCATAGGGGCACCGGAGGCTGGGATGTCATCGATGTTTTGTGTTGCTAGCCAGAACCAAGCACCGAGCTTTCGCCACATTTTCGTGATCTTCATGGCGTAAGGGAGCAGCAGGGGGTGCTTAGTGATGATGTGGCCTTCGTCAGTGATTTTGACGATCGGGCGCCCTTTGTACTGATCGCGTTCGGCGATGTTGTTCACTGTGTTGAGCATTGAGATGTAGGCGATCGCAAGCTGGGCCGCATAGCCTTCGCGAGCGTAGGTTGCGAAATCAACGACAGTCAGGTCCGCTTCAGGCCAGGGTGTGCCTTCGCGGTTGAACATCTCACCGTCTGCACCCATGGTGAACATGTCCATCGCCTCGGCCATTTCCGATAGCCGGTTTCGCCTAGTTTCTGAAGTGCCTTCGTTACGAGAGGCCTCGTAAAGGGCGTCACGCACGTCCTGGGTCAACACCACGCGCTCCGCCCTCAGGCAGGTATTGGCAGCGGCCAGAATGGCTTGTCGGATGGCACTTCGGTCGGCCCTGGTCATGCGTTCATCTTCTTTTTCCTCGCCGCCAGTGATCATCAAACGGGCAATGATCTCCATTTCGCCGAGGATGTCTCGCTGCTCATCTTCCATTTCTGCGCGCTGGGAAGTGGCGTCGGAGGCTTCGATGTCGTCCGCATCGAGGACTTTGACCAAGTTGGGGGTCTGGACCAGTTTGATGGCATCTGCGAACGGGGCAAGACTCACGCCGGAGCCCGGCGCAAGGCGCACTCGATGCACTGACAGCCCCAAGTTTTGTGCGAACTCTGCCAGTAAGCCGAAGCTGTTACCGGCCTCGGCGACGTACATCCTCGGGCCGTAAATCGCAAGCATCTGGCAGATCACGTTTGTCAGGGACGCGGATTTACCGGATCCGGTTGGGCCGAAAATAAAGCCATGGGCGTTCATTTGCCGGTCAAGCCGGTTGAAGGGATCGAAGGTAAGAGGCGCACCGCCGCGGTTGAAAAATGTGAATCCTGGGTGGCCGGTTCCTGTCGAGCGCCCCCAGATGGGGGCCAGATTCGCAATGTGCTGAACGAACATCAGCTGGACGTACCAATCCATGGCTCGACGTTCGTTCGGATCGAAGTTGCAAGGCAACCAGCGCAGATAGCTATTCAGAGGTGCGACTTCATCTTGCGGCATCACAGGATGCATGCCGGCAGCTTGCAGTACGTTGCAGAGCTGGGTTGATCGCTGATCCAGCTCTGCCCTGTCTTTGCCGCTCAGAAAGAAGGCCACGCTGGCGCGATAAAGTTTGTGCTTGCGACCAAGGATGGTGCGAGCAGTTTCAACGTCTTGCCGCGTGTGCAGGGAGGCCTGTGTATCACCAACGGCTTTCTTTGACAGCTGCTCGAGGTGCCCCTCGAGAAGGTCCTGGGGTGTCGGCACCATGGTGATGCAAAGTGTTGTGTTCTCAGGTAGACGGTCAAACAGGGCGTTGAGCGCATCTGCTTGTCTAATTTCACCCGTTAGATGACCGGTCTTAGGCGGGTTCTTCAACCGGTCGAGCATCACTACGCGATGGGGTCTGCCATCGAAAACCCACAGGCCTCTATCGACGTCTGACAGCGGCTCTCTGAAAAAAAGGTTCTGCGAAAAATCAGTGCCACTGGCTAGAGGAAGCTCACCGGCCTCGAGGTCACGGGGCGGCTCACATACTTGTTCGTAGAACCGGCGAATGTCCTGGTCACTGTCGCCTAGATGATCGGGGTATGGATTGAACCACCGGATCAGCCAATTTTGGATTCCCGTTTCGTCTAGGCGTTTTGCAACGACGCCGGCGTTTGCCAGGGCGCCGATGAGTCGCTCGCAGATCAGTTTCAGGTAGGAGCCAGGATCTTGGCCTCGCACGTTGAGATCCTGTTTCTTCACCCGCCGGTACACGACCAGGCGAACCTTCCTGTTCTGACCACGCCATGGCAATTTGCTGACTGTCGTATCTTCGAAAAGTCCACCAGGTTTCGAAATCGCGTCCAGGTGACGCTGAAAGAGGGCCAGGTAGAGCTTGGTGAACTCGCTCCCTTGCACTCGAGGATGCACGTATTGGTTCAAATTTTCCCGGTATTCGTCCCAGCGTGTTTCGTCTTGAGCATAGAGTTGTAGTACCCAGGGCGAGCTTTCCAGCTCATCCAAGCTGTCCTGCAGAGCATTTTCAAGTGCGTCCCTGGCAAGATGTAGCCATTCGGCTTCTCGACCCTCGGTCCCGATCGGTACAAGCTCAAAGAAAGCCGCGCGCGATACCCCGTCCTCGAGCAGCATGGCCTGCTCCTCAGGCAAGTATTCGACCCAGGGCAATAGGTCCACAATCGACGGAGCAACTTCGTAGAGCTTCGCTACATCGCTCTTTTTTGCCGGTTGCGAACCTTCACTTGGAGTTGGGATTCCCAGCGCCTGCAGGCGCTCCAGGTAGCGCTCCCGGGCTTGTTCGAGATCAAGGTGAACAGGTTCATTTGTGAGTTGTTCGTCAGACCTAGCCGAGAGGTTGAGTTTGTCGCGCAGGCGCTCGAAGAATCCCATCTCAGTAGTCCTCTGTCCGCTCGCCTGGCATTGCGTACTGCACACGCTGATAGAGCGGAAAAACGGTGGTGTATCCGGGAACAGGCACGGGGTCAGATCCAGCAAGATGCGGGAACACGTACATGACCAGGTCAGGATTCGGCAGGCGTTTAAATTGGCTGTAGATCTCGTTCTGAGCGTTGCGTACAAAGTCGTCTGCTGTGGCGCGCTGATTCGTCATCTGCTGCTCATCGAGGGGACGTCGCAGTTGTAACCGTGCATCGAGCAATTGTCGGCTGCTTGAGCTGCTTGCCCCTCCTGGGGCTCCCTGTTGCCAAACATCCATCATGGTTTCTTCTCCGTGCGGGAGCAGCTTGTCTTTGTTTGTTGTGCAACCTGCAAGGAGAGCAATTGCCATGACTGCAAGTGGGAGAGCATTAATCGAGCGCGGCTGGGACATTATTCGCTCCGGAGTGGTAGTCGACTTTGCGACCCTTCAGTTCATAGTCGATCGCCAGTTGCTGATCGAGGTGAACGGCGACCTTCGCGCCAGGCTGTACATACACAGCAGCGAATGCCTCGCCGTAGAGCTTGTTCATCCAGGATCGGATATCACTGACCCCTCCGGACAAGATCGATCCGATCGCCGAATTTCCGGATGAGCCGGTGGTGCCGAAAGAGGTGCCGTTGCCGGTGAACATCGTTGTGTTATTGCGCTCGTCGGCTTTAAGCAGCTTCGCAACGCCGGCACCGGCGGCAGTAACAAGCGACTGATTAGTCAAATATTCGGCCGCGTTGGAGCGCCGATCGCCCGAAATACATGGAATGCCGTAGGAGTCGCTGATCCAGCCCAGGCCACCCTGAATGGTCTTCCCATCTGTACTGCTGGCCTGGTTGTTGTTCTGGTTGCCGTCTGCGTCTTCAGCCGGCGCCGGGAAGGTTCTGACTGTGCCGTCGTTGAAGACAAACGTCAGGCTGCGGATCTGCCCTCTTACACATGAGAGTGTCCAGTCGCCACTGGCGGTGCCCGTTGCGACTGCACCAGCTACGTTGGAGAGCTCGATGCCATTCGCAGTCAGGTTGTCTGGGCCAATCAGGATCTTGAAAGGAAACGGGTCGTTGACGGTTCCATCAATAGGCACCCGGCCGATCAGGGCAGACATGGCCACTGATCCCATCAGCGTGGAGTTCTGGGGTAAGGTGTAGGTCTTGCGCACAAACTTCCTGGTTTCACGGTCGACCTGTTGATTTCCAGGACGCAGGCCTTGATCGATCTGTTCCAGTGCATTCTGGCCTCTGTTGGCTGCCGGGCCGAAACTGGTAGGAAAGTTGAACCCGCTTGCAGCTTGACTAGAACCGAGGGGCAGGGGCTTACCGTTCGCATCCACAGCAGTGGCATCGCGTGGTTCAATCCAGACAAGGCCGTCCTTCGTCGTAGGAGACTGTTCGAAGCCTTTGCCGTCACCTGGCTGCACACCAAACCCAATTGGAAGGTCGCCCCCAGTTGCGTTAGGTTGGTTGCTGAGGTTGTTGAGTTGAGTTTGCAGAGAGTCGATCAGGCCCTGGCTCTTGTTCTGAACCTCGTCCTGTAGTTCTTTTTTCGCATTGTCTAGACGGCTCTCAACTTTTGAGTCCATGTCCTTCAACTGCTTCTGAAGCTCCTCGTTCTGAGACTTCTGATCGTTGTTGATCTTTAGCAGATCAGCCACCTGTTTCCGAAGCTCCTTGCTTTCTGTGACTACGGTCCGAAGCGTGTCACCTGGTGTGTCGCCATCCACACCTAGTTTTTGTGCTTCACCGGAACCGATGGCCACGACGTTGTTTTCCTGGTGATCCACCTGACCCTTCTTCGTTGCGGTAAAGAACATCACCACAGCGAAGACAAGAAAGGGCACTGCAAGCCACTTCAGGAGGGGATTACTTTGAATGCTCACGTTCACCCCCCATCTTCGGATCAATCTGGTTTACCGAACTTGGAAGCAACGAATGTTTGAGCCCTTTGCCCTGGGTGACCAGGTACAGAGTTGTGGTATCAGAAGGGTTTCCCCGGGGGCCGAGGTAGGGGTGCTGGTATGTGGCTGTTGCAAAGCTGCCTAGGAGGTCCCTTGGATTTAGGGTCAGTTGTTGGGGGCTCAAGTTGCGCAGCTTGATTGCCGTCACAAATGTGTTGTCGAGCTGCCAGGCTCCTATGGCCACAGCTTCAACAGGCAGAGTTGGAAGCAAAGTGCTCAGATCCATTTTACGATCCACCCGTACCGGCTGGATTCCGGCTACTGGCTCAACAGTGCGCAGAGGTGCATACAGCATTTGGGCCGCATATCGTGTTAGCGCGACGGGAGAAGGTGTCTCATGACGAGGCTCTTCCTCTGCCTCCTCCTCATCGGGGGAAGGTGTTTGAGCTCGAGCTGAACCAGGAGTGCTTGTTTTGGAGGTTTGGCCATAACGCGCCGTAGCAATGCTGTCACCCGCGATAATCTTTGCTGGCTCAAGTGAGGCTTGGCCAGGTTTAGGCGCCGTTGCCGCAATGTCTACGAGCATGATTTCGCCCGTAGCGACATTTTGCAGTTGGAGCCGTGTAGGCGGAATTTCTTCGCTTGCTCGAAAGTAGATTGCCCCGCCAACGCTTTGTACACGAAGGCTGCCGGCGATGCTTGGAGGGATGCCGACGCGAACGTTTTGGTCGACAAACACGATCCTTTCCTCACCAACGTGGAGGGGAACGGCAAGAGGTATACGCTCCCACTGCATGATCTCAACCGCCTGCGCGCTGGTCGTTACCAGGAGAGCAGTGCCAGCTAACCACAGACCTAACCGCAGACGTAGGTTCATGGTTTATCTCCTGCCGGGGAGACTTCGATGCGTTGAGGATCGTCCGCGTAGCAGTTCCACAAGAGGCCAAACGGGTTTTTCTCGGGGTCGGTATCAGATCGAATGATGTGTAGAGGGTATCTTGCAAGTGCCCGCTTAACCCGTTCCCCAGCAACCGATTCGTCAGCGATCAGATCGAGATTAACAATCCAGTCGTTTATACTCTTGACGCTGGTGTGTTCACCGCTCTGATCGTTGATCCCACGTCCAGGAATCTCCGACACGCTGCGTTCGCGTTTTCGGAGTTCTCCAGCATTCAGCCTTAGCTCGTAGTCTTTTTTCAGATAGTCACGGCAACTCGGGGTCAGGTAGCCGTCCAGTCTGCTGATATTCGCTAAATAGTCTTCCTCACCGTCGCGCGGCCATCTCTGCATCTGCTGAAAAATGTAGAAGCCGAAGGCGTAGACGCTCTCAGGAGGGACGTCCCACCACTTTCGAGTGCTGCCACTACGCAGATCTGGCGGGACGTGGATGGTCAGATCACTAGGCGCAGTTTTCCAGCCGTAGGCCATATAGGCGGCAATTATCGTCATCAAAAGCAGCGCAATGCGCAGACTAAGGATGTGCGCCTCTTGAGCGTTCACTTTTTTACGAAAACTCATGGAGGTTCCTTTTAGTCACGGCGGCAGGTCCATGCACCTGATCGCGTGATCAGGCTGCTGTTGCCGAATGGAAGGTGAGCTTGGGCAATGGCCACTTGTATGTGACGATAAAACCAAGTGTCTGGGCGTCCTCGTTTCATGCGGCGAATGATCCTGCTTGCGACGGACAACCCGAGCACTCCTCCGACCAATGCTCCAGCAATGATCAGCGACCAGTTTCCGAAGAGGATCGACGCCGGCACACCAAGGACAAACCCAACGGCACCGCTGACGGAAATCATTGCCCACATCTCGTCTGCGGTAAGTCCACCCATGATTACGGGCTGTCGGTTCAGGTTATTGGGTAGGAACTGGAGGGTTCTGTCGTCGTGGTTGTCGTCAGCCATGGGCGCTCACTCAAAGAATGCTGGTGGCCTTGGTGACCATGAAGATTGCGATGCCAACCAGGCAGACGCCAACGACAGCGGTCGAGCCGAGATCCCGCCACTTCTTCTTACCTTCATGGATGTCGTGGTACACCCCGAAGGCATGCACAGCTACCCCGATGATCATGGTGCCAAGAGCTATCAGACCCAGCAGCATGAATGCGTCATAACCGTAGTTTTGAAATGTCTGTAACCAATTCTTCCCTTCGCCGCGGGAGGGAGCCTGTGCCTGAGGCAGGGCCGCGTTCGCTGCCTGGATGACAGATGCAGCGGCAAGCAATGCGATTAGGTGAATTTTGGGGGTGGGCATGATTGCTCCTTTGATCAACTGAGAACGATGAAGGACAGGACCATCAGAAGCAGCAGCACTCGGATGGCAGATGAACTGGCGATTGAACGATCGATATTTTTGGTGGCCCAGCCACGGTAGATGCTGTACAGCGCCCATGCCGCCCAGAGCATTGCGACGGTCATCACTGTCCCGACGATTAGGTTGGTACTAGCCTGGGCGGTCGCTCCACTTGCTGCGTTGAAGGCGGCGGATTGTGCAGAGCTCATGCTCATTGCCTCTTCCCTCCGGTGGTGTACTGACCGGAGAGGTCTGCGGCATCTCGAGGCTGAGCACGACTCGGGGTGAGATAAGCCTGGAGGCCTTGGCGGATCCGCTGGATGTCTGCCGCCAGGCGGTCATAGTCGAAGTAGTAGCGTTGCCCTGGTTCACCTGCGATGGCGCTACTACGCCGCGCAGAGTCCTCAAGGGCATTGAGCTGCCTGACCATGACTTCGATGTTGGTTTGCTCAGATGCTGTAGCGGCTTCGACCACCGGGCTGACTGCAATGCAGCAAGCAACGATCATGGCCAGCGCTGTCATCGATGAGCGGCGTGTAGATGTCGAAAGTAGATGGCGGTTCACGGGTGGCGAGACTCTGGCAAGACTGTTGCCAAAGCATGCCGCTAGAGGTTTGTGGAGCGCCTCAAGAAATGGTTAACCAGGACCCTTTCATTTTTGCAGTGCCCAGTCATTTCCTAATTTATGAATGTGTTACCACTGCCGAAGGTTATGGCCCGTCTAGGACGTTTACGCTTGTCTTCTCAACGTATTAACGGGTTTTCGGTGCTCGGCTTGATAGGGGGAAGTCCAGTTTTTATGGACTTCCCCTATGTTTAAAGCATAGGTTGGAGGTGCTTACGACTCAGGAGCAGTTCAGAGCAACTGTGAATGTGCCCACTGATGTGACTGCTTCAAGATTATGTCTCATAGCGCCTCTAGAACCTCTCCGCGAGGGGAACATCACGGCCTTCCCATTGCAGCAAGAGCATCAATGCACTGGGTAAAACGGTCAACGTTATGATCGTTGCAACAGCAAGGCCTCCGATTACCGCATAAGCCATAGGCCCCCAGAAGATCTGCGGAGCAATGGGTATCATGCCGAGGATTGCCGCACATGCGGTCAACACGATAGGACGCGCCCTATGAATGGCGGCATGCGTGATAGCTTCACCTGGCGACTGGCCGTTATTTATATTGATGTCGACCTCTTCGATTAAGATCACTGCGTTACGAACGATCATACCGACAAGCGCAATAACCCCGAGCTGCGCGACAAACCCCATAGGCGTACCCGTTGGCAGCATCGCCATGACCACGCCAATCAGGCCGAATGGAGCCATGGCGAGCGCCAGGAACATTCGGGAGAAACTACGCAACTGCACCATCAACAAAATGCACATCACCAACGCTGTGATCGGCAGAACGGCGAGGAGTGATGCACTTCCCTTCGCAGCCTCCTCTACTGCGCCACCTGTATTGACCTTGTAACCCCTGGGCAATTGTGCAGCAAATTCAGCCACGGCCGGTGCAAGTGCCTGCACCACGGTCGCTGCCTCGAGCCCTTCACGAACATCACCTTGAACCGTGATCAGCGGCAAACGCTGTCGCCGCCAGATGATAGGGTCTTCGACGCCATAGTTGAGTTCGGCAATTTGACTCAAGGGAATAGAGTGATCTTGATCTTTTCGTATCTGCAAATTTGCCAGGGTGGCCAGATCGGTCCGCTCCCCTGCCTGTGCACGAACGACTACATCCACGAGTCGATCTTTATCACGTACGGTGGTTACAGCAGAGCCAGAGAAAATCGTCGCCAAGGCACTGGCGACATCCTCAGAGGATAGGCCTAGTGCCCGCGCCTGGGTCTGGTCGATTTTGACCTGCACACTCCGTTGTGGCTCACCTGATAGAAGATGAACCTCGCGGGTATCGGTGTTGGCAGAAAGAATGCTGGCGAGGCGCGATGCAATGTCGCGCACCTGGGCCTGATTCGGGCCTGTGACACGGTACTTGAGCGGCCAACCCACCGGAGGGCCGAGTTCAAGTGGTGTCGCACGTGCAATAAGTCCAGAAAACTCTGTTTTGAAGGCCTCTGCGAGCCTGGCCTGAACGGCGTCTCGCTCTTTTACACCTTTCGCGATCACCACGGTTTGAGTGATGTTTTCATTCTGGAGCAGAACCTCCATCGGCAGGTAAAAACGAATCGCACCTGAACCAATGTAGGTAGAGAAACGTTCGACATCAGGATCAGCCTTGAGCAGCTTCTCAAGTTTCGACGCCTGGCGCTCCGTCGCCTCAAGGGAGGCGTTTTGCGGCAGAGTCAGGCTGACCAGGAGTTCCGGTCTATCTGACGGAGGAAAAAATTGCTGCTCAAGATAGCTTGCAGCGCCGAGTGAGGCGACAAAGGCCATGATTGCAGCGCAGAGTGTTTTCGCCCGATGCTCCAGCACCCAACCCAAAGCTCGCTCATAAGCGCGCATGAATCGACCATTTCCATGGCCATGATGTGGTAGCGCCTTGGGTAAAATCATGGTGCCAAGCAGTGGAGAGAACAAGACTGCCACCACCCAGGATGCCGAGAGGGATATCAACACCACCATGAACATCGAATAGCAGTACTCCCCCGCACTGGAAGCCGCAAAGCCGACCGGAATAAATCCTGCAATCATGACGAGCGTACCCGTCAACATTGGAAACGCCGTTGACTCGTAGGCAAAGCTTGCCGCCCGCGGGAGGCTCCAGCCTTCCTCCAACTTCCCCACCATGGCCTCGACGGTGATCATCGCATCATCGACAAGCAGGCCTAGGGCGATGATCAGTGCCCCCAGAGAGATGCGCTGAAGCCCGATCCCCGTCAGCTCCATTCCAATAAATGTCAGGGCCAGAACGAATGGAATCGAAATGCTGACCACCAGTCCTGCCCGGACACCGAGGGAGAGAAATGACACAGCCAGCACGATCGCCACAGCTTCTGCCAGTACCGTCAGAAAACCATTGACTGCCTGCTTCACGACCGTGGACTGATCGGCCACCTGGACCATTTCGATACCGTAGGGAAGGGCCGTGCGGACATCATTCATGCGTGCCCGTACTGCTTCCCCAAATTCGAGCAGGTTGCCTCCCGTCGCCATTGAGACCGCGAGGCCAAGTGCTTTTTCACCGTTCACCCGGAACAACGGCGCTGGCGGGTCGGACGGGATCCGCCGGATATCGGCTAGTTCGGTAAGCGGAACAAATCGGTTGTTTGCTCGCAAGGTCACACTGCGCAAACTCTCCTCGGATGCAAAGCCCCCACTGACGCGCAGTGCGATCTTGTCATCGGGTAAACGCACCGTTCCCGATGGAATGACAGCGTTTTGCGCCCTGAGCGCCCGCAAAACCGCTTCCTCGTCAAGGCCGAAGGCAGCAAGCCTGCCAGGCGAAAACTCGATGACAATCTGCTCCTCTTGCACCCCTATGAGTTGTACCTTGCCAATGCTGGGAAGCCGCAGGAGCTCTGCGCGCACACCCTCCAGGTAGTCACGCAATTCACGATCCGAGAAACCTTCGCCGATAAAGCCGAAAATCTGGCCATAGGTATCGCCAAACTCATCGTCGAAAAAAGGCCCTTGAACGCCGCTGGGAAGCGTCGCGCCGATATCCGCCATTTTCTTGCGAACCTGATACCAAGCGTCAGGAACGATGCGGGACGGAGCGTCATCTCGCAGATTGACCATGATGACGGTTTCACCTGGGCGGGTGTAACTGTCGAGCCGATCAAGATAGGGAATCTCTTCTAATTTCTTCTCCAGTCGGTCAGTCAGCAGATTCGTCGTGTCCTCGATATTCGCACCAGGCCAGCGAGCGGCCACTACCATCGTCTTTATGGTGAATGCGGGATCTTCGTTCCGACTCAGCTTCTCATAGCTCATCATTCCGCCTACCAGCGTGATGAGCATCAGGAAAAACATCAGGGGCTTTTGACCGATCGACCAGGCCGAAAGATTGAAACCGGCCTGCTTTTTGGTGTCTTCTGGCTTTAAACTCATTGGCTCACCTGCCCCGCGTCATATGCGACTTTTTGCCCGGGCCTTAATTTACTCACCCCTGCGGTCACGACGGCATCGCCTTCGGTAAGCCCGGACTCAATGATTGCTTGCTCAACCGTATAGCGCGCAACAACGACCGGCTTGCGCACCAGCTCGTGCGTGGTCGGCTGAACAACATACACGGCAGGATTACCATCGACGCTGGTTAATGCAGAGGCTGGCAGAAGGACCAGGGGCTTACCACTCAAGGCAAGGCGTCCGGTTACAGTAGCCCCAAGCGTCATGGTGGGTGGCGCATCCGGCAGGGCTACGCGGACACGATAGGTACGTGTGGCCATATCAGCAGTAGGGCTCGCATCGCGAATCGATCCGATGACCTTGATTGACGGATCAGAAATAAGTGCCACCTCAACCTTCACATCAGACGGAACCGAGGTATAAAGCCGTTCGGAGATATTGAAGACAGCGACCCGCTCACTGGTCGATGCGAGCTTAATCGCTACCTGGCCGGCCTCGACGACCTGCCCGGCATTGACCGCTACCGCGCTGACAATGGCAGCGGCCGGCGCATGAAGCTCTGTGTACGATAGTTTGTCGCGGACCGTAAGCACCCTGGTCTTCGCCACGTTTAGTCTTGCATTCGCTGCGCGCCAGTTGGCCTCGGCTTCCTCGACACGGGCGCGAGCCACGAACTGCTTGGCAAAGAGCGTCCGCTGCTGATTGAGCTGTGACCGTGAGAGTTGCTCGGTAGCCTCGGCGCTCACCAGTTCCGCTTCAGCACCACGGACCTCATTCTGCACATCGTTAGGGTCAAGTGTCGCCAGGATCTGCCCCTTCGCTACGCTCATGCCAACCTCAGCCATTCGAGAGGCAACACGCCCTCCAATGCGAAAACCGAGATCGGTCATGATCTGCGCCTGCACTTCTCCCGTTTGAGCCACCTCCTCACCAAGGCTGGCAGCCTTCGCGATGACAGTGCGAACGGGGCGGGGTGGCTCCTCATGCCGCATCTCCTCTCGACACCCGACAAGAATCAGACCCACACCGCCAATAAAACCGCATGCCATTACTGTCTTCAGCAGTGTCATGTCAACTGTCCTCTACCGAAATGAATTTGGTACCAAAAGCAGTGACCGTCACTTAGATCATTGCCGCATCATGAGTTAGGTATTAGCATATCTTGTGTTATAAAAATAAAGAACTAGGCATTTGCATCGTGCGCAAGCGGCGGGAGTACACTGACCACGGTTCGAATTTTTGCATGCTCGCCGTAAGCATGATCAGACCCCGTAAGGACACTTAGTCTGTATAGACTCTTAAGAGAGTAGCGCCCCAGCTCTCAAATAGTGCTGGCTATGGAAAACCCTAAACTGCTCAATTAATCGATACCCCAAGTCACCCTGCGTAAATCTGATCAAGGACTGCCCTATGCTGCGCAAACTCTCACTGGCTGTTGCCATGTCTTGTGCGTCCAATGGAATGGCATGGGCAGCCGAAGCGCCTTTGTCCGTCACCAAGACCGACCTGGTCAGCGTCTACCAGGAAGCGGTGGACAACAACGCCGACCTGGCCGCCGCCCGCGCCCAATACGGCGCCCAGAAAGAAATCGTGCCCCAGGCCCGGGCCGGGCTGCTGCCGAACCTGTCGGCCGGCGCGGACATGAACAACACCCGCACCAAATTCGACGAACCGTCGATGACCTCTACCCGCAGTGGCAATGTCTATCGGGCGACCCTGGCCCAACCGCTGTTCCGCGCCGACCGCTGGTTCCAGCTGCAGGCCGCCAAGGACGTCAACGAGCAGGCCGCCCTGCAACTCTCGGCCACCGAGCAGAACCTGATCCTGCAAAGCGCCGAGACCTACTTCGCGGTACTGCGCGCCCAGGACAACCTGGCCTCGACCAAGGCCGAGGAAGCCGCGTTCAAGCGCCAGCTCGACCAGTCCAACGAGCGCTTCGACGTGGGCCTGTCGGACAAGACCGACGTGCTGCAATCCCAGGCCAGCTACGACACCGCCCGGGCCAACCGGATCGTCGCCCAGCGCCAGGTGGAAGATGCCTTCGAGGCCCTGATTACCCTGACCAACCGCGAATACCATGCGATCCAGGGCATCGTCCATACCCTGCCGGTACTGACGCCGACCCCGAACGACGCCAAGGCCTGGGTCGACACCGCCGCCAAGCAGAACCTCAACCTGCTGGCCAGCAACTACGCGGTCAGCGCCGCCGAGGAAACCCTCAAGCAGCGCAAGGCCGGCCACGCCCCGACCCTGGACGCGGTGGTGCAGTACAAGAAGGGTGACAACGACGCCCTGGGCTTCAGCAACCCCAACCCGAACCCTATCGCCCCGCCCTATCACGGCGACGTCGAGCAGCGCTCCATCGGCCTGCAACTGAACATCCCGATCTACAGCGGCGGCCTGACCAGCTCCCAGGTCCGCGAGTCCTATTCGCGCCTGAGCCAGTCCGAGCAGCAACGCGAATCCCTGCGCCGCCAGGTGGTGGAGAACACCCGCAACCTGCACCGGGCGGTGAACACCGACGTCGAGCAGGTCCAGGCCCGGCGCCAGTCGATCATCTCCAACCAGAGCGCCGTGGACGCCACGGAAATCGGCTACCAGGTGGGTACGCGCAACATCGTCGACGTGCTCGACGCCCAGCGCCAGCTGTACAGCTCGGTGCGCAACTACAACAACAGCCGCTACGACTACATCCTCGACAACCTGCGCCTGAAGCAGGCCGCCGGCTCCCTCAGCCCGCAGGACCTGCAAGACCTGGGGCGGTACCTGAAGGCCGACTACAACCCGGACAAGGACTTCCTGCCACCGGACTTGGTGGCAGCGTCGCGAAAAAATTTCGAGCGCAGGCCCTAAGTGCCAAGGAGGCGACGCTCTTTTCATGGTCGAATTTGCTGAAGGTGTACCGACAGTTCGAACGCTAGGGAGAAGTCGCATATAACAAGCAAGCGTCAATGAAAAGCAAATCCTTGGCTCTAGAGAGATTGGCACCTGAAAAAAGTCCTCTCTGCTTTCATACCTTGCTCATTGGGCGGCTTGTTGGGAGAATCTTTAACTAGACTTGTTATTTGCCTACCGCTCGTTGAACTAGATTTTACATCTTATTAAGTTTGGTTGGTGGAGGCTGTTCAGTAAATTCCTTGCTTGAACATTATTAGGGCGATGGCGCTGAAATAAATGCCAAATATTACTAATCGATGCAGTGCATCATGCCGAGGGACTTCAAGTGCAAAATCTCCTACCTCATGACGAGCGCCGGCTTGCATTCGAGGCCCGCCGGTTAACCGTAGAGATATTGGTTAAGATTTACTTAGAGCAAGTCGCCGCATCTAGACACCTCGCAACAGTCTATCTACGGCTCATGTTTACCTTGTCACTTGGTGCCCTTGCTGGCGTAATAACTTTGTATGGTGCAATTCTTCGGCTGAGTTCGAGTGAAGTGTCTAATCTTGTCACATTACAAGTGGCTGTAGTTTCTATCGCAGCACTAAGTGCTTTGATTGCATCAGCATTACTTTCTGCGAGAGCCCTACAGCAAAGCGCTTTTGATGCAGCACCACTTTTGCATAATCCATTTCCTAGCGCAGTCACTGCAATTGATGAAATTTTTAACCATGAAGGACTTAATGAAAGGAAAATACTTGGAAAGCTTTATTTTACTATCAGTAAGACTATCGAAGATCAACCAGCGCTCAGAGTAAAGGCGCGGGTAACCACGATATTATTAATTGCTGGGCTTCTTTTGACCGGCGTATCGTTTTTAATGTGATGGATTCTGTCTGCTTGAGTTTAAAGTTTATATTAAATTAAATCGGAAAAATCTCTATCGCTAGATGCTCAGGTGTCTTCAGTTAATTTAACAAGTATTTATAGGGGTAAGTAGTGCGGAAAACAGCGATTTAATACATGAAAGTGTAAATTGGAGGCGAGCTCTTGTTTTTCTAGATTAGGTGGGGTTTTATTTTATAGAACTCTCCTTGTACAGCTATTTATTTAATGGATGGTACCTTGGTAGGTAACTTTCTTGTTGACCTATTGTTTGACTGCGGTTGAGCGTCTCATTCGCCGTAATTGATAGATAAAAATTTATGGGTGTGGGATATGTCTGTTGCACTGTCGCGCGCGCTTTGCATAGTGCTATGCAGTTTCGCCCATGTTGAAGAGGGCCTTTTATGCTGGAGTTACGGCGTCTTTCAGTGCCTCTATTGCTTCTACTGGCTCTGGAAGAGGTTTGAGGAAACCACGTTCGACGCCTATCTACCTGATCACCGTTCTGAAGCAAGCTAAGCGACCTAGTGGTTGACGGCAAGCATGGTAATGAATGATTATGAGACTATTCAGTCCGATTATTGAGTTGAGCTATTCATGGCCCGTACACGCAACGAACAGCTGCATGAGCAACGCCGCGAACAGATTCTGTTGGCGGCTACCCGCGTCTTCAAGAAAAAAGGCTTCCATGGCGCACGCACCGAAGATATCTGCCAACAGGCGGATATGAGCGCTGGAGCTGTCTTTCGCTATTTCTCCGACAAACGAGAAATCATTGACGGTGTTATCGCAAAGGAGTGCGAACGTTACCTTTGTCAGGCCCAGCAGTTGTTTAGTAAGGACGGTTTGCATCGCTTAGCTAGCATCAGTGCAGAGGAGCTAACGCAAGAGTTGAACCCAGGGGAGTTTGATCTCAGCTTGGATAGTTGGTTGGAAATAACCCGGAGTCATGGCCAGATCAAACTGATTGATTTAGAGCAGCAAATGCGCAAGCAACTGAGTGAGCTTCTAGCCCATGGTCAACTTGAGGGCTGGGTGCGTTCTGGCCTTTCTCCGCAAGGATCGGCGAGTCTCTTGTTTTCATTGCTCAGCGGTATATGGTTAGAGATGAATTTAGGCTTGGGTACAGATACAGATCAGGCAGCTGCGGCGCTCGGTGATTTTGTACGAACCTATATCTTTGCTCCTGAGTTTCAACGTAGGTTTGGATCATGGTGAATGATAGCATCTTAAAACGCCCTTCAAAGATGGGCTTTTTTTTAACAAATAACGAGACGAAGTACTCCGTTTTTTTTAAAAAAAATTCTCAATATGGTGATTGGTTATGGCTAATCCTCTGCGTTCTGCTAATCAGCACCTTCAGTAACCTGCAGATGGCTCGCTCGGAGGAAGCCATGAGTGGCTTTTCCCTATATGGGAATAGAATCGATAAAAGAGTGATCATGATTTGGGCCACACAAATCGCTGCAGAGCCGTCGAAAAGTGGAGTATGGACATGGGGGGGTAAGAAGGCAGACTCTCAATCGAGGCTTCTAATACCTGAACCAGCTATGCAAAAGTCTTGTAGATATTGGGCGATGTTTTACTCAAAGGTTAACGGTGTTCTACCTCTCCCAAGACTCTTGCGCAGAAGTCCGTTTTTGAAGGTAAGGCGCTACCCACACTGCTTGGGTGTTTCGCATGTTGAATCAACGGAATTCAGGTACCTCCAAATTTCTTGAAAATTAGTTGTGCGAATTATTGTTAAGTATATTAATTTTTTTACGCTGTTTTCGAGGTGGTACTAAATTTTATAGTTAGCTGCAAAGGGGGGCTATATGTTTTGTATTTAATTTGTTGTTGTGCGCAATGATAATTTATTGATATTGTTCGCGTTGGTTGGTTGTCTGGTGTCTATGTTTTTTAAATATATATTGTTTTGTGTGTAGGGATAAATTGGCATGCGTCATGCGTGTGCTGAATTTTTGGTTGTGATTAACTAGTTATAAATTTTTCTCTGCTGGGTTATTGATAGTAATTTTAATTCGGGATTTTAGTTGGTTTAACGAAATTTTAGTTTCGGTCATGTTTTTGGGTGTCGAGATGAAAATATATGTAGATAAAGCTGTCGAACGCTTTCAGGAATCTCCATGTTGTGCTTAGATAGATTTCTCAACCTACTTACGGAAGCTATCACATGTCTCGTCTTGCCGAATACCGTAAACTTGAACAGCAATTGGCCGCCCAGCTGGCCGAGCTCGAATCCATGAAAAGTGATTCTGGGTTAAAAAAGGAAATGGAGTTCGAGGACAAGCTGCGCGCTTTGCTCGGCGAGTACGGTTTTAGCCTGAAGGATGTGATCAATCTGCTAGATCCGCACTCTGTTCGTCGTATCGCTACTAATGAGCCGAAAGCTGCAGTACGTAAACCGCGTCGAGTAAAGGTCTACAAGAACCCCCACAATGGTGAGGTGGTGCAAACCAAAGGTGGTAATCACCGTACCCTGAAAGAGTGGAAAAATGAATATGGCTCCGACACTGTCGAATCCTGGTTGGCTCAGTAATCTAGGATTTGTGTGTAACGTATTCTGTAAAGAGCACGCCATTCTCCGACCTCTTACTTCGTTCAGATCGTTAAGAGGTCTCAGAAAAAAGCTCACCTGGTGAGTTGAGACACCAGGCCTGGTTTGAGACCGAGGTACCGATTAGCTGAATTAGGTCAGGACGATGGTAATTCCTCAAAGATATTTCTTGAAGCTGGCAGCAGTAATACTCACTGCGATGCCGAGCAGCGCCGCACAAGGGAGTAGGACCAGAAGCGGGCTGATGCTGATCGGAAGCGCCAGGTAGAAGGTCCACGGTAGAATGGCCAGTGGAATGAGCGTCCCCCTCGCCTTGTGGTAGAGGTAACTGGACTCGCGCCCGGCACCGAACTTGCGGAGGTCTCGTCGGACCAGGCCGTCGACCAGGCCTGTGAGTGCGGCCATAGCGAACAGCGGTATGGTCATCAACAACACAACGAGACGAACACAGAACACCAGGACGGTGAACAGCGCTGCAAGGGCATAGTTCTGAAACGTCGTGACGCTTTGTGCTGCCATGTATCGAATGTCCAGGTCGTTGCGTGGGCCGGCATGCGCTATCGACTCCATCCCCTGGACCCAGCTGAGCATCCCAGTCTTCACGATCAGCCAGTCATAGGCCCCTGTAACGAGCCAGGTTGCTGTGCGCCCGGGTTCTTGCACAACGGCACTGTGTACCAGCCCCTGGGATAGCCAACTGAGCTCATTTGTTAGCATTTGCTGCCCATGCCTCCAGCCGGCTTCTGGCCAGAAAAAATAGAGGCATACCCAGTCGACCAGGATCGCGACTATGAGAGAACCGAACATCACCCCGAGGAAGTTGAAGGGGAACCAGAAAATCTTGCTGATCAGCGACTCTGGTCGCTCCTGTTGCTGTTGAGCCTTCTTTGATACGTCATCTGCCATGCACTACTCCTCGTCATCGGTGGCGGCCTGGCGAAAGTCTTCGACCAGGTCATCAGGCAGTGCGCTTTTCAGTTCTTGATAGCCCGGGGCTTCCCACCATTCCGATCCAGCCGATGATTGCCGCATGCCGGCAGCGAGTTCCTGCAGGTTGCCTGGCATGACATCGTCGGGGTCGTTGGCCGGCAGCGGCATTCGGATCTTCCAGAGGTTTCCACCTTCGAGCAGCGCGAAAGCCTGCCCCTTAGGCAATCCAACTACATGAGCTGGCTCAATCATCGGCACGCTCGTCGCCTGCAATTGGTCGTGTGAGCTCGAGGTGAATGCTGTCTTACCATTAAGTGAGTCGTTCGTACTGCTCGCCGGGGTGCTGTTGTAGATCTGCACCTTGGGTAGCTGATTGGTCAGAAGTTCTGCCGTCGCGGTCTCTCGAACACGTAGCATGAACAGGTTGTTGAAGTTACCGATGACCTGGCCGGCTTTGGCTTTCGAGCCAATCTTCGCTTCGATATCGCTCATGGTTTGCGTATAAGCAGTGACCTGCATACCGGCGCCGCCAGCCTTGTTTACCATGGGGATAAACTCGTCCCCGATCAATTCGTTGAACTCATCTGCGTGGAGGTTGATGCGGACCTTACCCCCGGCCATGTTTCCAGGCAGTCCGTCGTCGATGCCGTGTTTGTAGATGTGGCCGGCAACAGATACCAGGTCGCTGAACATCGAGTTGCCCACGGCCGCGGCGACTTCGGTATCCGAGAGTGCATCGAGGCCGATGTAAACAACGGCACGTTTTCGGATGACTTGCATCCAGTCAAAAATGGGGCGCTGATCCGAAAGATCCAGGTAGTCCGGGGCGAGTAACTCTGCAATCCGACCCGTGGTGAGTTTCTCAAGGAGAGGCAGCAGGGATGCGACGATCTTGTCGAAGTAGGTCTTGTCATAGCGCACTGCGCTGCGCAGGCCATCCATCACAGAGTCGTTGATGCGTTTCTGGGTCAAGTACATGTCGACGGCTACCACGCGCATCGAGCGGTCTTTCATCGCGAACGAGAGATTCTTGCGATCGATCTTCGCTTCCAGCGCAACAATGGTCTCCCAGGCCTTCGGACCGTGTTCAGCGAAGTACTTTTGCGCGTACTCAATGAACAGCTCGTCGATGTTGATCACGTGCCGGCGGATCTGCTCGTAGTCTGGGCGCCGACCTAGGGCGACCAGCGACTGAGCGATGATGTTGACGAACCGCCATGCGAACTCTCTGAACGCCGCTGAGTTGCCTTCTCCAGACAGCTGGCCGGCGACACGGGTTGCGACCTCGCTTATCCGGCCGAAGCGACCAATAGCGTTGTAGCGTGCGGAGATATCGGGCCACCCCAGGTGGAACACGTAAAACTCATCGAGACGCCCAGCTCGCTTGCACTCGACGTACATGCGCTTGAGCAGATCAGCGTCGCCCTTGGGGTCGAAGACAATCACGACCTCATGATCAGGTCGTTGTTCTGTTCGCCCACGCCGGCTCCAGCGATGTGGGGTTTGGCTTCTTCTGCCCATGCGTCGTGGTGATCCACGGCGATGTGTTCGGCGAATATCTTGCGTGATGAAAACCTCAGCCAGTCGTGTCTTCCCGACGCGGGTGGTTCCCAGCACCAGAGTGTGTCCAACCCGCTCGCCGAGTGGCAGGCTGACGTTCTGCTCATCTGGCTCTATCCCATGCAACCTCGGTAGACCTCCCACGGGTGGAAGAGGCCGGGCGGGATTCAAGCTGGAGTCCCAGCTGGTGACCTTCGTGACCGCCTTCAGAGGGAAGGGGGCAAACTCCAGGCACTCTTCCAGCCAGCGCGCCCTCTCATACAGCCTGGTCGGTTCGACGTATCTGGAGTATTGGGGCAGGTAGGTATCAGCTAAGCGTTGGGTGTGTTTTTGCGTCCAGCGAAATCCCCTGCCGATGAATAGACGCTCGTTGCTGATCGGCATTTCGGCGCTAGTCATTGTGTAATGGGGAAGTCGCCTAAGGTTGGCCTGGTAACGCAGCACCCTGCGTGCCTGCAGTAATCGAACTGTGCCCAGGTAGGTGAAGCCCAGTGCTGCGACTATTCCGAACAGCGGGGTCAACGCGAATGCCCATGGAGCTTGAACGCAGAGTGCCGCCGCAACGTAGCAGACAGCCGTGGTGAACAGCTCCACCGGAGTGCGTAGAAGTGATTCAAGTGTATAGGTGGTCATGTTCGTTCCTCTTGTTAGGCGTGAACGCTGTTGCTTCTCTACGGGCATGTTCAACGTCTTCATCGGGTAACCGTTCGGCCAGCCGGAGTGCAAATGCGTGTTCGTTGATCTGTGAAACGCCAGTGACCTTGCCCCCGTACAGCTCGCTCACATGTTTGATCTGGTCAATCAGCTCTTCTCGGCCGGGGCGACTCAGGGGATGGCTGATGACTACCGTGAAGACTGCTGACGGTCCCGGCATGCACCACCTCTTACTGCTGTCGAATGATTGTTGAGGTGATCAGTACCGGGTAGTGCTTCAGCCCTAGCCGGTTGGCGATATCGCTTGCGGGTGTCGGCTCAAGTTGCAACCCGGGCGCCAAACGCCTGATCTCCTCGATCCGAGCGGCGGAGGTGACGTTGACGACTAGCCCCACTGCTTGCAGTTGCTGCAGCTGCTGTAGGTGCTGTGTCAGCCATGCCCGTGACATCGGGTCGTCACCGAGGAGAAAAAGCGGTTGCAGGCCAGGGGCATTGATTGTCCTGCCTACTACCGCCCCTGGCGTCATCTCTGGAGTTTTGACGGGATAGGCCCCACCGCTTAGGAGTCCTTTGAGTGGTGGGGGACCCGACTCTGGTACCACGTTGAGGTCCTGGTAGTAGGGCAGGGCTGAAACTCCACCGTGGTCCTGGACAACTATGAGTTTGGAACTGGCTTGCACCGTGCCGGCTGTAAGCATTGCAAGCAGGACCGGAGCTGCCCTCAGAAAACTCGTCATTGATTGTTCACCAAGAAGTTTATGCCTGTGACACGGCTTAGGTGCCGAGCGAAATCTGCTCTGTATTTGGATGCAGGCGCGCCACCGGCAGGGCGGTGGTAGCGACCCGCCGCATCAAACCAGTTGCCACCCTTGGCTTTGTGTTCAGCCAGAATCTCTGCGGTGACATTCAGGTTCTTGTAAGGGTCGAGCCCTTCGCAGGGGGAGCTGTAGCGATGGCCGTTAGCGTGGATGTTCGTCTGACCAAGGCCGACGTCGACTCTCGACGGACCAGCAGTTGCGATAGCAATATTCAGCGCCCTGCATGCATCGATCCTGGTAGCGAATCGGTAGCCGGTACCGGCCACATTCAGCGTCCAAGGCCAAGGCACAATCTGTCCTCGAAGTTTGGTACCGCTCTCTTGCAGCGCAACGGAATACAGCACCACGGCTGGTACTCCGTGGGTGATCGCAATCGCCTTGTAAGCTGGTGGAGGATCCTCAGCGGCCATTGCCTGGCTGCACAGCAGCACCAGGATCCAGCAGGTCCTCATTACTGACGGCGCCATTGTCCATTCACCTGTTTTACTGCCGCCGGGAGTTCACCACCCAGGCCAAGGCCGAGCCAGCGACCTTGGTCATGGTTGAGGGTGATTCGTCGGCTCTTGACGTTGACCGGGTCGACGCCAGCGAGAATTGCCCATCGTCGGATGCGCTCGTCATCGCCCTGGCTGCCGACGAAGTAGAGATCGAAAGGTACCTGCGATGCTTGTAGCTTCTTCACTTCGTCGATGCACGCAACGCAGTTATCTTTCACGAAGATCGCCAGGCGACCGTCTCCCTGCAGCAACGGTGAGCTGTTTGCTGTTGGATTGGTCAGGGTTGCGGAGGAGATCTCGATCGCTTTCTCGCCTGGGTAGAGTCTCCTGTACGCTTCATCGTATGCGCGCTGATACGACAACTCTTTTTCTACACGCTGCCTTTCGGTCTTGACTTGCAGCTCCGCATAGCGCCGGCGCTCCTCATCAGAGCGTGCTTCGATACCCAGAGCAGTCAATGGGTCCAGCCCCGGCGAGTACACCCCCCGCGGCCCCTGCATCACATCCTGGTACCGCTGGTACTCTTGGGTGGAAATCCCCCATTCATTTGCTGCCTTGTCTTGGAGTCTTCTCTGTGATGATTCGCCTTCGGCGGTGAAGTGGAGCTGTGATGCCTGGCCTGCAGATACCGGTGCTGCTGCGGCGTAAGCCGTGGGGATCAGGTAGCAGGTGAGGGTGCAGAGAATCTTTAGATTCATGAGTAGTTAATTCCTATGGCTGAAGGCTCAATGTTTTTGTTGATCCGGATGCGTCGAATGTCGCAGTTGTTTCGTTGAGCGCCTTCAGCCGCCATTGAGTTCCCGCAACAACGTCTCCAGGTCGAACCAGGTAGATCTGGCTCAGCCGTGTACTTCCTGAAGGCGCGATAGATAGGAACCTCTCTCCCCCCCTGTACTCGATGCCAAACATCTGGAAGGGAGGGGGCTCAGGTGGCGCGGGAGGTGCCTTGGCTTTAGCGGCCGGTTTGGGCCTAGCAGGCTTGGATGGGGTGGGTGCCGCGGATGGTTTCTCAGGCTTGCTCAGTCGTTGGACTGCTCCACTCAATGACTCCACATCGGCCTTGATCACCAGAAGCTCGCTGGAGTTTGCAGCTGAATGGGCAACATCAATGGCAAGGTCGTGTGCACGCTTTGCGTAGTCTTGAGCAACGTCGACCCGGTTTGAGATCGCTTTCTGTGCTGCAGAGAAGTCTTCTTGCGTGACTAAAGGTTTACCCGCGATAGCGTCCAGGCGATCATCACTTTTACTCATTCTCGAGAGCAGCGCATCGAGCTTGGCTTTCTCCGCAGTGCCTTCCAGCGAGCCTCGCAATAGTGAGAGCTGGTACTGTTGAACGCCTAAGGCTGTGAGTAGGGCGATGGCGCCCAGGCTGGTGAGCAGTGTTTTCTTTGTCAGGCGCAGTTTCATGGGAGTCCTCTCGAAGCTGAGAACACCCTCGCCGAAAAGCTGATTCAGCGCTTTAGAAAATGATTAGTTCGTAGGCTTACATTTTCCCTCATGGATGCTTTTGTGCTTATGGATGAACGAAATAGGCGCAGGATAAGAATGGGTCTTTTACTTTTGTAGTGCGATTTAAATAAATGCAGGGTGCAGTGATCATTTATTGGTATGTATGGCTGGCTGCTAAATTTTGGATTTTATTATCGGGGTGGTCTGTTTTCTGTATTCAGAAAATTTAGCTTCCAGTTTGGTAATGCTTTTAATCGTTTTTCTTAATTCAACTTCTTTTTTTACTATTTTTTCCTCTATGGCTAAGTCAATGTATAGAAGTCCTGTGGCTATTGTGCCAAGCATTGGCCAGTACCAATATGTTCTTGTATGAAAAGAAAATGCAGCAGCAAAAGCTGAAATTATAATTACTAAGATAGGCCAGATTTCCTGTAGTTTCATCAGGGGTTCTTCTATCTTTTTTATATCGGATAGTTGGTATTTTGCAATTATTTGAAGTTTTTGGATTTGCTCTTGTATTTCATCTCTCTGCCACTGCTCCATACAGCTAACCCTGTTTGATTGTTTGCTCGAAATTTGCCATAGAGGGAGCTATCTCGACTTATAGTGTTCAATAATTTTTTTTAAAATCTCAAGCTCTTATGCTGTTGGATTATTCGTGCTCGGCTAAAGCTTCCCAAACTTGGTGCGGTGACATGCTCATTTCCAGCCAGACCTGCGTCAGCAGCAGGGCGACGAAGCAACCCAGGCCGATGCCCAGGCTCAGGTCGGCGATGT
>NZ_JACKZK010000026.1:0-84204 GCF_014230245.1 Pseudomonas sp. MSSRFD41
GCCGCCCAGGTGCTGTGCACCCTCAAGGCCTGGGAGGATGCCGACTACTGCCGGGACAAGCTCGGGCTCGAAGGGCCGCTGGGCAGCATCGACCGGGCCAAACTCAACGTCAACGGCGGCTCCCTGGGGTGCGGGCATCCTTTTGCCGCCACCGGCGGGCGCCTGCTGGCAGCCCTGGCCAAGGCCATCCACGAGCGCGGTGGAGGCCGCGGACTGATTTCCGTCTGTGCGGCAGGCGGGTTGGGTGTAACCGCCATCGTCGAAAAATAAAATAACAAGGAGACTGCCCATGAGCGTCGCAAGCCTGCAACCTGCCGAGCGTATCTGGCTCAACGCTTACATGTCGGGTGTACCCAGCGATATCGAAGCCGACATCGACCGTTACCCGTCGTTGCGCGAGGTGTTTCTCGAACACGTGGACAAGTATCGACAACGGGTGGCCTATGTCAGCATCGGCACCGAGATGGGCTATGACCTGTGGGAAAAGCGCGTGTTCGCTTTCGCCGCCTGGCTGCAGTCCAAGGGCGTGAAGAAGGGCGACCGGGTGGCCTTGATGATGCCCAACTGCCTGCAATATCCGATCTGCCTGTTCGGGACGCTGCTGGTCGGCGCCATGGTGGTCAACGTCAACCCGCTGTACACCGCCCATGAGCTGCGCCACCTACTCAAGGACAGCGGCGCCGAGACGGTGGTGATCTTCGAGAACTTCGCCCATACCCTGGAACAGGCCATGCCCGGGAGCAAGCTGAAGAACATCGTGGTGGCCTCCATCGGCGACCTGGTGGGCACCTTCAAGGGTGCGGCGCTGAATTTCATCCTGCGCCATGTGCAGAAGCAGGTTCCCAAGTTCAACCTGCCAGGTTCCATTCGCTTCCCGGCGATGATGAAGCTGGCGGCCGTGCTGGAGTACCGGCCGGTGGAGCTTGCGCAGGACGACATCGCCTTCTTGCAGTACACCGGCGGCACCACGGGCGATGCCAAGGGCGCCATGCTCACCCACCGCAACATCCTGGCCAACCTGATGCAGGCCAAGGCCTGGGTCGGTGACCAGCTGGACGAGAACCAGCAGGAAACCAACGTCACCCTGCTGCCGCTGTACCACGTGCTGTCGCTGACGGTGAACTGCCTGATGTTCATGTGCCTGGGCGGGCGCAACATCCTGATCGCCAACCCCCGTGACGTGAAGCGGGTGCAGATGATCCTGCGCAAGGAGAAGTTCAGCGGCATCGTCGGGGTCAACACCCTGTTCAATGGCCTGCTGGAGAACGAGGAGTTCCGTGGGCGCGACTTCTCCGACTTGAAGCTGACGATCGCCGGTGGCATGGCTACTCACACCGCCGTGGCCCAGCGCTGGAAGGAAGTCACCGGGGTGCCGATCGTCGAAGGTTATGGCCTGACCGAATGCTCGCCGGTGGTGAGCATCAGCCCGATCGACATTTCCCGCATGCGTGAAAGCGACTTCAGCGGCACCATCGGGGTGCCGTTGCCCTCCACCTGGGTGCGCTTTCTGCGCGAGGACGGCCAACTGGCGAAGATCGGCGAGGAGGGCGAGTTGCAGGTGCGTGGCCCGCAGGTGATGAAGGGCTACTGGCAGCGGCCGGAGGAAACCGCCAAGGTCCTGGATCGCCACGGCTGGCTCTCCACAGGCGATATCGGGGTGATGAACGAACGGGGCTTCATCCGCTTGGTGGACCGCAAGAAGGACATGATCCTGGTGTCCGGCTTCAACGTCTACCCCAACGAGATCGAGGATGTGGTGGCCCTGCATCCTGGCGTGGCGGAGGTGGCGGCCATTGGCGTCGAGGATGGCGTGACAGGGGAGAAGGTGAAGATCTTCGTGGTACGCAAGGACCCGAACCTGACCCAGGAGCAATTGCTCGCCCATTGCCGCGAGTACCTCACTGGCTACAAGGTGCCGCGTTACGTCGAGTTCCGCACCGAAGAGCTACCCAAGACCACCGTCGGCAAGGTCCTGCGCCGGGCCCTGCGCTGAACCTGAGCGCAACGGACATCCCGCGGGGGGCATGTGTTCCCCTGTAGGAGCGAAGCTTGCTCGCGATGGTCGTTAGCGGTAGCGCGTATTGGCTGGATAAACGCAGCGCCCTGAACGCCATCGCGGGCAAGCTTCGCGCCTGATTGCCTTAACCGATCGGCATTGCCCTGCGGGGCGTTTTTTATGCCCGCTGTTTCCACAAGGCTGGCAAGCCATGTCATTCCTGGGTGTTCATTGGCCCTCGGGCAGGCGTACCTGGCCGGCTTGCAGGCCGAACACTTCCACGCCCTCGGCTGTGGATTGGCCTGTGGTCACGGGCACTCGCCGGGCCGGCTGGTCGGCTGCGGGGCGGTACTCCACGCTCATGCCTTCGGCGCTGCGCTGGATCGCCGCGGGGGGCACCACGATCGCCTGGTCGTTGCTGTAGGTGATGATGGTCAGCCGGGCACTCATGCCCAGGCGCACCCGTTGCAGTTGCTCCGGGGCCAGCTTGGGAATCGACAGGGTCACCGGGAACTGAGCGCTGGACCCGGGCGAATCGTTGGGGATGGCCAGGCTGCTGACGATATCCACCACGCCTTCCAGGCGTTCACCATCGAAGCCATCGCCGAGGATCTCCACGCGCTGGCCCTGGTGCAGCTGGTTGATATCCAGTTCCGAAACCTTGCTGACGATCTTCAGCTGTTCGATGTTGGCCAGGCCGAACAATACCTGGCCCTGGCCCAGGTGCGCGCCAGCCTGTACCGGTCCTGTGCTGGTGGTTACCGGAGTGCTGCCTGAGCTGCCGCCGGGAGGTGGAACGACTATTCCGGCGAAGGGCGCGACCACTTCCTTGGCCTCCAGGAGCTTGCGCAGGCTTTCATACTTGACCGTGGCATTGGTCAACTCCATCTCGGCAATCTGCCGGTATTCACCCGATCCCTGATTGAGCGCCTGCTGCAACTCACCCTGGGCGGCCGCCAGGTCCATGCGCTGAATCTGTGCCTGTTGTTCCTGGTCGTTCAGTTCATTGCGCGGGATGATGCCGCGCTTGAACAGGTCCTGGTTTTCACGCAGCTTGCGCTCGCTATTGGCCAGGGACATCTGCGAATTACGCAGGGTTCGTCGTGCCCGGGCGACCGTGCTGCCGTTGTTCCAGTCTCGCAGTTCCTGGACCGTACGACGAGCCTTGAGCTGTACGGCAAGCGCGTCACGCAGCTGGATTTCCACCAGCGTCGGGTCCATCTGCAACAGCACCTGCCCAGCCTCCACGCGCTGGCCCTGTTCTACCAGGTTCGCTTGCACATTCCCTTCGAAAGGCGCCGTCAGGACGATGGTCTTCTGCGGCTCGATCTTGCCCACCAGGCCGATCTGGTGGGTGAGCTGGGCACCTTGGATCGCGATCCAGCGGCCAGTGCCAGTTTGGTCGGCTGCCGGTGATCGGTAATCGATCAGGATCGCTGCGCCGATGGCGATGCCCACGGCCAGCGCGAGCGCCTGTAGGGCGTGGCGACGACGCTTGCCAGCCTGTGGCTTGTCAGAAGTCATTGAGCGCAATCTCCCAGCTTTCCAAAGTCATGCCCAAGGTGAGGTCAAGTTGCGTCTGGGCATTGAGGTAGGCGATCAGTGCGTTTAACCGGGCATTCTCGGCATTGCGCAGGTCGCTCTCGAAGCTCAGTACCTGGAAGTTGCTGGAACGACCGGCGCTGAGCTTGTCCCGTTCGATTTCCAGCTTGCGTTTCGACAGCTCACTGGCTCGCTGGGCAATCTCGTATTGGCGCCAGCGGGTGCCCAGGTCGCGCACCACGTTGTTGACGTCGCGCTCGAGTACCTGGCGCGCATCGGCCAGGAGGATCTCCTGGTTCTCCACATTGACCTGTGCCCGGACTTCGGCCTGGCGGGTACTCAGGTCGCCGATGGGAATACTGATCTCGACACCGGTGTAGCCATTCCAATTGCGTTCCGAGCCATTGCGAGTGTCGGTGTCGAACCGGTTGCGAGTCTGGTTGGCTCCCGCGACCAGGTTGACATCCCAGCGTGCCTGGTCCTTGGCCATCACCAGACCCAATTCGGCCTGCTGGCTGCCCAACAGGGTGGCAAGGTATTCGGGTTGCTGAGCCTGGGCCAGGCGCAAGGCTTCACGTTGGTCGATGCTGATCTTCGATGCCTGCAAGGCTTCGCTGGCGCGAATCCGCGATGACAGGTCCAGCGCCAGCAGGCGCAGCAAGGCCAGGCGGTTGAGATCCACCTGGTTGCGTGCTTCCTCGACTCCCAGCTCCTGGCTGGCGATATCGGCTTCGGTCTGCACGATCTCGAATTCGGCCATGCGCCCGGCCGTGATCAGTGCCCGGTTGACTTCCAGCAGGGTGGTCGCACGTTTCAGGGCATCCTGGGCAATCGCCAGTTGTTCCTGGGAACGCAGCAGCTCCCGGTAGGTGGTGATGATCGTGCTGATGGTCTGGGCGACCGTTGCCTTGAGGTTCAGGCGGTTGCCTTGCTCGGTGAGCCGTGCCAGTCGCAACGGGGCGGTGGTCACGTCCCATCCGGCGCCCCGCAGCAGCGGCTGGATTATCGATAGGTCCAGGCCGTCGCTGCGATAGCGCCCCGCATTGTCGGCCCTGCTCAGGTCCTGGGTCCAGGCCATGCTCAGCCTGGTGCCATATTCGCTGAGCAGGCTGGTGGTGGGGGTCACCCTGGCCCTTTGTTCCGCGTCGCTGGTGCTCCTGGAACTACGGTAGGAGCCGGTGATCAGCAGCTTGGGGTTGAAGGTGTCCTCGGCTACCCGCAAGTCGAACTTCTGTGCCACACGTTGCAGATAGGTACTGCGGATGCTGCGGTTGTTACGCAATCCCAGGTAGACGGCATCTCCCAGGGTCAGGTCGGTCAGTTGCTGGCTGAGCAGTGCGCTGCGTTCGTAACTGCCGCGCATGGTGGGCACCGAAGGTGGCGCGACCAGCTCCCTGGCCTGGCCCCAGGGACTCGTCAGGCACAGGCACAGGTAGGCCAGGGTCCAGAGACGCCAATCATTCATCGCGCAGCGCCTCCACCGGTTGCAGCTTGGAGGCCGAGACCGCCGGATACAGGCCGAAGAACAGGCCCACCAGCAGGGTGCTGCCAATACCCAGCGGTAGCGAGGCGGCAGCCAGGGAAAAATGCCAGCCGGACATCTTGGCGTAGATGAACGCCGATGTGACCCCGAGCACCGCCCCGGACAGCGCACCGACTGCGGTCAGGGTCACGGCTTCCAACAGGAACAGGTTACGGATGTCTCGCTGGCGTGCGCCCAGTGCCATGCGGATACCGATCTCCCGGCGCCGCTCGGAGACATTCATCAGCATCACGTTCATCACCCCGACGCCGCCTCCCACCAGGGAAATGCCACCCAGGGCCATCAGCAGGTAACCGAAGGTCCGGCTTTGTCGGGTCATGCCATCGATGATCTGTTGCGGCACCTGCACCTCCACGTCTCTACCGCGCAATATGGTCTTCAATGCCTGGGCCATGGCCGCCGCCACTTGCTCCATGTCCTGGCCTGGTGCGGCGCGGGTCACCACGTTGCTGATCTGCGGCGAAGCGAAGATGCGTCGCATGCCGGACAGGGGGAGGAACACCGAGTCGTTGGCCTGGACCGGCACCAGTACTGCGTTGGGCTGGCTCTGGAGAATGCCGATGACCAGGAACAAGTAGTCGTTGATTCGTATCCGGTCACCCGGCCTCAGCGGCTGTCCCGGGGGGCCCAGGATCTGGGCGATCTGGTGGCCTACCACCGCATAGGTCTCGCCCTGATCGAAATCTGACAGGAAGCGCCCTTCGCGCAGGTGCAGGCGCATGGCTGCAGCCAACCCGGTGGTGGCTCCGACCAGGCTTGCATTGGCGGTGCGGCCATTGAACACCACCGGTCCGCTGAGCAGGGCTATGGGGGCGACTTCGAGCAGGCTGGGAACTGCCTGCTTCAGGGCTTGGGCATCGAGAACCTCCGGCATCGGCGTGCGTGTGTCGCCATTGCCGGGAAAGCGTGCCACCAGGGTATCGGTGCCCATGTCCTTGAAGATCGCCGCGGCGTCCTCTGCCGCGTTATGGCCGATGTTGATCAGGGCCACCACCGAGGAGCTGCCGATGACGATGCCCAGCAAAGCCAGGATCGAGCGCTTGCCCAGGGTCCGCAGGCTGACGAAGGCTTCGTGCAGCAGCTGGCTGGCGCTTTGCTCGAGCATCAGGCTCATGCCGGGCAGACCTCTTGCACCACGCCGTTGTTGACCCGGATCTGCCGTTCCAGGCGCTGGGCGATGCCCGGGTCGTGGGTGACGATGATCAGGGTCACCTGGCGCTCGCGGTTCAGCGACAGCAACAGGTCCATGATGTCCCGGGCCGTGTGGCTGTCGAGGTTACCGGTGGGCTCGTCGGCCAGGATTACCGAGGGTTCGCCCACCAGCGCCCGGGCGATGGCCACCCGTTGCCGCTGGCCGCCGGACAGGTCCGCCGGGCGGTGATCGGCACGCTGGCCGAGCCCGACCTGGTCGAGCATGTGCATGGCCCGCTCCAGGGATTCGCGCCGGGCTACGCCGCGGTAGCTCAGGGGCAGGGCCACATTGTCCAGGGCGCTGAGGCGCGGCAGCAGGTTGAAGCTCTGGAACACGAAGCCGATCTGGCGGTTGCGGATCGCCGCCAACTGATCGGGGCTGGCGCGGAAGATATCGTGGCCAGCGAAGCGGTAGTCGCCGCTGTCGGGCAGGTCCAGCAGGCCGAGGATATTCAGCAGGGTGCTCTTGCCGGAGCCCGAGGCGCCGAGGATGGCGCAGCTTTCGCCGGCATCGATGGACAGGGAAACATTCTTGAGGATATGCAGAGGTTGTTCTGCCAGCCGATAGCTCTTGCCTATGCCCTGCAGGGAGATCAAACCTTGTTCGATTATCGTCTCTGTCATTGCTTACTGCGCCGGCTGGCTCGACGGCCTGTCTGGAAAAAACCACACCTGGGAAGTCTTCGGGGCAGTTTTTTGGAGCAGCGCCAAGCTCTGGTTTTATTTATTATTTTAAAAAACTTGTTTGAATAGTAACTGCGTTCATTCCCATGCGCCAGCCGTCTAGGGCGGGTAATCGAGCGCTTTTTTTGACAGGTTCGGGGCAGGAACCCGCTGGTCACAAAAAGGCCTATGGGCGCTGTGGGAGTCCCTGGGGCGCTTGCTTTTAGGGAGGCTGGCGGGTATAAAAAATCAAATTTTTTTTTAAAACACTGTTCGAACGGTCAGTTTTTCATCCAGCAAAGGTTAGCCCTCCATGGTCGCCAAGAAACTCAGTGCCCCCAATGTCACCAAGACCCGACTGCTGGAAGCGACCGAGGCATTGTTCATCAAGTACGGCTACGACGCCGTGCTGCTGCGCCAGATCACCGAACGGGCCAAGGTCAACCTGGCGGCGGTGAACTATCACTTCGGCGACAAGGACTCGCTGATGAAGGCCCTGCTCATGCAGCGCCTGGGCCCACTCAACGACCAGCGCCTGGAACTCCTGGCCAAGTGCGAGGAGCAGTCCGACGGCCCCCTGGACTGCGAAACCCTGCTGGGGGTGCTGTTCGCCCCGGCCATGGGCATGGAGCGCAGTGATGAAAGCGGCGGGGTGGAGGGGCGTTCGTTCATTCGCTTCCTTGGCCGGGTGTACAGCGATACCTCGCCTTTCATCCAGGAATACCTCAAGGAACACTACCAGCCGGTGTTCGAGCGCTTTTTCAAGGCGTTCGCCCTGGCCTTGCCGGACCTGCCGCGCAACGAGCTGGGGGTACGCTTGCAGTTCGCCCTCAAGGCGATTTCCGGGGTAATGGCCGGTACCGAACTGCGCTTGCTGATGCAGGCCATGAGCCTGGGGCGCCCGGCCACCGATGCCGAGGTCATGGCCAAGCTGATCAGCTTGGTATCGGCGGCGATCCGCGCGCCGATGCAGGACCCGGATTCCGAGCAGGCCCTGGAAAAGGTCCTGGCGACCCAGCGATTGATTCGCCAGCAAAGCCAGTCATTGGCCGGGCACCTGTAGCCGCAGCTCGCGGATCCACCTGAGCCGATGCCCGCTGCGCGGCCATGCGCGGCTGGTACCCGCGGCTACACGCTGCGGCAGCCCCCGGCCATTCGCCTCGCCGCACAGATCCGCTACCCGCATCATTCGGCTGATCGATGATGCTCAATGCCTGGCAGGACATCTGCTAGGTTTTCCTGGCACTTGCCAGGAGCCCTCGCCATGACTTCCTTCCAACAGCACATTCTGGCCGTCAACGGCATCGAACTCAGCGTCCGGGTCGCCGGCCCCGAGCAAGGCCGGCCCGTTTGGCTGCTCCATGGCTTTCCCGAGTGCTGGCATTCCTGGCGGCACCAGGTGCCGGCTTTGGCGGCGGCCGGGTTCCAGGTCTTCGTCCCGGAGATGCGTGGCTACGGTCGCAGCTCGGCTCCCCAGGCGATAGCAGACTATGACCTGCTGACCCTGTGCGCCGACATCCAGCAGGCCATGGATGCCTTCGGCCATGACCGGGTGTGCATGGTCGGCCACGATTGGGGCGCTCCGGTGGCCTGGCACCTGGCACTGCTGGAACCACAGCGGGTGGCGGCGCTGGTGACGATGTCGGTGCCTTTTGCCGGAAGGCCCAAGCGTCCGGCCACGGACATCATGCGCCAGGTGCACGGTGGGCATTTCAACTACATCCTGTATTTCCAGGAACCGGGGCTGGCCGAAGCTGAGCTGGATGCCGACATCGATGCCAGCCTGCGCCTGTTCATGGGCAACATCGAAGCGTTGCTGCAACCCAAGCCGGCCGAAGCCCGCTTGTTCGACGGTGTGACTATTCCCGAGCGCTTGCCCGCCTGGTGCTCCGAAGAGGATTTCCAGGTTTATCGGCAAACCTTCGCCGGCCGCGGTTTCCGTGGGGCGTTGAACTGGTACCGCAACTTCGAGCGCAACTGGCAGCGCAGCGAGTTCCTCGCGCAAGCCCGGGTCCTCCAGCCCACCTTGTTCCTGCTGGGCGACAGCGACCCGGTCGGGGTCCTGGAAGCCCATACCCTCAAGCGCATGCCAGACCGGGTCGCCGACCTCGAGCAGCACCTGCTGCAAGACTGCGGGCACTGGCTGCAAAGCGAATGTCCCGAACAGGTCAACCGCTTGCTGCTGGACTTCCTGCAGCGACGTTTTGCCTGAGGCGCCTGGATTATCAGCCCAGCACCTCGCGCATCCGATGCCAGAACATGCCCAGGGCCAGCAAGGGGGCACGCAGAGCCGGCCCACCGGGGAAGGTCATGTGCGGCACGGCGCTGAACACATCCAGGCCCTGGCTGTGCCCGGCGTGGATCGCCTCGGCCAGCAGGCGCGCCGTCCAGTGGGTGACGTTCAGCCCATGGCCCGAATAACCCTGGGCGTAGTACACATTGGGATACTGGCGCAGCCGCCCGACCTGGGGAAAGCGGTTGGCGGTGATGCCTATCTTCCCGCCCCATTGGAAGTCGATACCGATGTCCGCCAGTTGCGGGAACACCTTGAGCATCTTCGGCCGCATGTAGCCGGCGATATCCGCTGGATCGCGACCGGAATAATGGCAAGCGCCGCCGAACAGCAGGCGGCGATCGGCAGTGAGGCGGTAGTAGTCGAGGCCGACCTTCTGGTCGCACAGCGCCAGGTTGTCCGGGATCAGTTGCCGGGCCAGGGCCTCGGGCAGCGGCTGGCTGGCGATGATGTAGCTACCCGCGGGCAAGACCTTGCCGCTCAGGCGCGGCTCCAGGTCCTCCAGATGAGCGTTGCATGCCAGCACCAGGCTTCCGGCGCGCACCGTGCCCGCGGCGCAGCGCAGCGTCACGCTATCGCCGTGGCGCAGCTCCAGCACCGGGCTGTGCTCGAAGATCCGCACCCCCAGGCTGCTGGCCAATCGGGCTTCGCCGACCACCAGCTTGAGTGGGTGCAGGTGCCCGGAGCCCATGTCCACCAGCCCGCCGGCATAGACCCGGGAAGCCACTACTTGTTGCATGTCTTGCGCGGCCACCACGCGAGTCGGGTGACGGTAGCCCAGGCTCACCAGGTGGTCTTGCTCAGCCTGGAACGCGGCGTACTGGGCCTGGGTGTTGGCCAGCTCGCAGAAGCCCCAGCGCAGGTCGCAGTCGATGCCGTGTTCGGCGATGCGCCGGCCCACCAGTTCCACCGAGTCGATGCCGGCACGCTCCAGGTATTTGAGTCCTTCCTGGCCGACGTAACGGGCAAAGCCGCCGATCTCATGGCCGATGCCACGGATCAGTTGTCCGCCGTTGCGCCCGCTGGCGCCCCAGCCGATGCGCCGGGCCTCCAGGAGGATCACCGACAGCCCGCGCTCGGCCAGCTCGATAGCGGTATTGACCCCGGTGAAGCCGCCGCCGACCACGCAGACATCGGCGTGCAGGTCGCCTTCCAGGGACGGGTAGCCGGGCAGGGCGCCGACCGAGGCGGCGTAGTAGGAGGGGGCGTGCCCGTTGGCGCCGCCCAGGGACAGTGGCTGGTTCATTTGTTGGACTTCACTTTGCTCCACGAACGAGTCATGACGCGCATGATCGCCGGGGAAGGAGTACTGGCGATGTACAGCTTGTCCAGCACCTCCTTGGGTGGATAGACCTCGGGATCGTTCAGCAATTGGGCGTCCATGTACTGCTGGGAGGCCGGGGTGGGGTTGGCGTAGCCGACCTGGGCACTGACCTTGGCGATCACTTGCGGGTCCAGCAGGTAGTTGATGAAGGCATGGGCCTGCTTGGTATTGGTGGCGTCCGCGGGGATGGCCATCAGGTCGAACCACAGGTTGCTGCCTTCCTTGGGAATGGCATAGGCGATGTTCACTCCATTCTGGGCTTCCTTGGCCCGGTTGGCGGCCTGGAAGGCATCGCCGGAGTAGGCGAACGCCACGCAGATATTGCCGTTGGCCAGGTCCGAGACGTACTTGGAGGAGTGGAAGTAGGTGATGTAGGGGCGCAGGCTCAGCAGCTTGGCCTCGGCCTTTTGGTAGTCGGCCGCCGATTGGCTGTTGGGGTCCAGGCCCAGGTAGTTGAGCATCGCCGGCATGACCTCATCGGGCGAATCCATCAGCGAGACCCCGCATTGCGCCAGCTTCTTCAGGTTCTGCGGCTCGAACAGCACCGCCCAGGAGTCGATGCGGTCGATGCCCAGCACCTGCTTGACCTTATCGACGTTGTAGCCGATGCCATTGGTGCCCCACAGGTAGGGCACCGAGTACTGGTTGCCGGGATCGTTCTGCTGCAACAGGGTCATCAGCTTCGGATCCAGGTTCTTCCAGTTGGGCAGCTGCGCCCGGTCCAGCTTGAGGAAGGCCCCGGCTTTCACTTGGCGGGTGAGGAAGTGGTTGGAGGGCACCACCACGTCGTAGCCGGTACGCCCGGCCAACAGCTTGCCTTCCAGGGTTTCGTTGGAGTCGAACACGTCGTAGATCACCTTGATCCCGGTCTGGGCCTGGAAGTCGGCCAGGGTCGTCTTGCCTATGTAGTCGCTCCAGTTGTACACGCTGACACTGGGCTCGGCCTGGGCGGCGGTGCTGCACAAGGTCGCCAGGGCGACCGGGATCACTGCTTTGAATAGACGCATGTTCGACACCTCTGTGGGATGTTTTTGTTGTGCGAAAAATCGCCCGGGTCAGACGCTGAGCAGCAGGAACTCACGTTCCCAGGAGCTGATCACCCGCTTGAAGTTCTCGTTCTCGGCGCGCTTGACCGCGACATAGCCACGCACGAACTTGCGCCCCAGGTACTGCTCGATGACCGGGCATTCCTCCATGTGCGCCAGGGCGTCCTCGAGGGTGATCGGCAGGCGCAGGTTGCGCCGTTCATAGGCGCGGCCTTCCACCGCGGCGCTGGGGGCGATGCCCTCGACCATGCCCAGGTAACCGCACAGCAGGCTCGCGGCGATCGCCAGGTAGGGGTTGGCATCGGCGCCGGGCAAGCGGTTCTCCACCCGCGTGGCATCCGGGCTGGAGGTCGGTACGCGCAGGCCGGCGGTGCGGTTTTCCACGCCCCATTCGACGTTCACCGGGGCCGAGGTATCCGGCAGGAAGCGGCGGAACGAGTTGACGTTGGGGGCGAACATCGGCAGCACCTTGGGGATGTACTTCTGCAAACCGCCGATGTGCTGCAGGAACAGCTCGCTCATGCTGCCGTCGTCGTTGGTGAACACCGGCTTGCCGGTGGCGATGTCCACCACGCTCTGGTGCAGGTGCATGGCACTGCCGGGCTCATCGGTGATCGGCTTGGCCATGAAGGTGGCGGTGACGTTGTGCTTGAGTGCGGCCTCGCGCAGGGTGCGCTTGAACACGGTGATCTGGTCCGCCAGGTCCAGGGCGTCGCCATGGCGGAAGTTGATTTCCATCTGCGCCGGGCCGTCTTCGTGGATCAACGTATCGAGGTCCAGGCCCTGGGCTTCGCACCAGTCGTAGACGTCCTCGAACAGTGGGTCGAATTCGTTGGCGGCATCGATGGAGAACGACTGCCGGCCGCTCTCGGCACGTCCCGAGCGTCCCAGGGGCGCTTGCAGCGGCAGGTCCGGGTCTTCGCAACGCTGGGTCAGGTAGAACTCCATTTCCGGAGCCACGATCGGCTTCCAGCCCTTGTCGGTGTAGAGCTGAAGGACTTTCTTCAGCACATTGCGTGGCGACAGCTCGATGGGGTTGCCGAACTTGTCGAAGGTGTCGTGGATGACGATGGCGGTGGGTTCCAGGGCCCAGGGCACCAGGTAGATCGACGAGGGATCGGGACGGCAGAGCATGTCGATGTCCGCCGGGTCCAGCAGCTCGTAATACAGGTCGTCGTCGACGAAATCCCCGGTGACCGTTTGCAGCAGGACACTTTCCGGCAGGCGCATGCCTCGCTCATGCAGGAACTTGTTGGTGGGGGCGATCTTGCCGCGGGCAATCCCGGTCAGGTCGCTGACCACGCACTCTACTTCGGTGATCTTGTGCTCTTTCAGCCATGAGGAAAGCTGATCGAAAGGGGCGTTCATAAAGGCCTCGATGATTGTTTTCATCTGCGCCCAGGTGAGCGGGAGTATCCCGGCAAGGCTTCCCCAGCGGCGCATTGGCGACTATCTTGGGCAAGCCTTGTGGTTCCATCTATCCACTTTAAACAGACGCAAAACGCACCAAAAGAGTGCGTAAGGTCTTCCCATGACGATGTCCAATCCGCTTCAGGTCCAGGCGTTCAAGAGCTTCGATGTGCTCGACCAGGTCCGGGCCACGCCAGGTTGGGTCCAGCAGTACCGGCAGATGTCCCCCGGGCATTTCAATGGCCTGGTGCGCTACCTGGACCTGCAGGGCGTGCAGATCTACGAAGAGCGCATGAATACCCGGGTCGAGCAGAACTTCAATGCCCCCGAAGGGGCCCTGGCGTTCTGCTTCGATCGCAGCGACAACGCGCTGTACGTGCTCAATGGCGAGAGCCGCAATATCTGGATCACCCCCGAGAACTACCAGGAAGTGGCGGTGGTGTTCGGTCCCGAGTTCGTCCAGGGCCAGGCCCTGGGTGTCGAGCGCCTGGACGGCCTGTTCATGGCACCCTTGACCTGCCAGCAGAACCCGTTGTTCTGTCGCTGGCTCAGCGCGACGCTGACCCGCCTGTCACAGACCCTCGATCCACCCAGCCGCGAGGTCCTGGCCCAGCAGTTGCTGGATGACTGCCTGTACATTCTCGACAACGCTTGCGTACGCCTGGACCCCGGCGGTTTGCAGCGGCGGGCCGAGGAACGGGCGATCATGCGGCGGGTTGCGCAGTGGGCCGCCGATGTCCCCGAGGAAACCCTCAACCTGCTGGACCTGTCCCAAGTCGCCGGGGTGTCCCTGCGCCAATTGCAGAGTGCCTTCAAGGCCTTTACCGGCATGGCTCCCAGCCACTGGCTGCGCCTGCGCCGGCTCAACAGCGCCCATCGCGAATTGCTCAGCCGTGGCCCGACGGATACCACGGTGGCCGAGGTGGCGATGCACTGGTCGTTCTGGCACCTGGGGCGTTTCTCCAGCAGCTATCGGGCCTTGTTCGGGGAGTTGCCGAGCCAGACCCTGAAGCGTGCGCCGGGGGCCACCCTCTTCGACCCACGGGAGGGTGCAAGCGCGATCAACGGAATGTTCCGCAGAGCGCGTTACCCTGGTAGTCGTGCATGAGAGGGCCGAGGAACATGAAGGGGCCGCAGGCATGGAAGTCCGAACTGATCTTGCGGCTCGAGCGCAGCAAGGGAACCTCAGTGCCGTTGATGTCGTTGCCGTAGGCGATGGCATTGCTGTAGGACTCGCACACCGGCAACTTGAGCGGGATCGGCAGGATCACCACCAGAAGGGTGGCGCCACACCATTGTCGTTCGGGCGAATTCTTCTGCGTGCGCGTGATGACCGGTGTCCTGGCGCTTTCGATCAGTCGCTGGTGGGCTGCTGTCTTCGTTACCTGTTCCTCAGGCATGTCCACCCAGGCGCCCACGCAGCCATGGAGTGCGACCGTCGCCAGGGCCAATAGCGCGCCCCTGATGAGAGGGGCAAACGAGCGGGGCGCGTGATGCAACCGGGGAGTGGCTGGCAGTGGGGGCTGCGCGCAATTGAGTGGAGCGTGCATTCTGCACCTGTCGCTGGAATGGGGGCCTGCGTGGGGCGACGCATCAGCAAGTCGCCAACCTCTCCCGGGGCGTGGCCCGACACGCTAAGGCGTCGGGCAGATCGCGGGTGTCCTCGCTGCTCGGCTACTTGACGCAGATCACCTGGTGCCTGGGCAGGATGGCGGTCAGTGGGCCGGTAATCCGGAACACGGCATTGGGGGTGCCAGCGGCGGCCCAGACTTCATCGAAGTTCAGCAGGTCTTCATCGACCAACAGCTCGAGCTCCTGCCGGTGGCCGAGCGGTGGCACACCCCCGATGGCGAAACCGGTCACTTGCTTGACGAAATCGGCGTCGGCCTTGGTGATCTTGTCGCCGAGCAAGCGGGAAATGGCTTGCTCATTGACCCGGTTGGGGCCGCTGGCGAGGACCAGCACAGGAGTGTCGAGCGCGCTCCGAAACACCAGGGATTTGACGATCTGGGCTTTTTCGCAGCCCAGGGCGTTGGCCGCGTCGTCGGCGGTGCGGGTCGAGTCCGGGAGTTCTTGTACCGTCAGGTCGAGTCCGCGCTGGTGGAGCAGGTCCTGGAACTGTTGAGCTCGTTTACTGATACTCATGGGGATTTCTCCTGGGGTGGGAAGTCGAAGAGCAACTGGCGCCAGCGCCACGGCCGGGGGCCGGAACCGATGGGTTGAACGATCAGCCCGGTGGCAGCAACCGCAGCGGGTCCACCGGCACGCCGTTGGCGCGAATCTCGAAGTACAGCTGGGCGCGATCGGTGTCCTGGGAGCCGGCCTCGGCGATCTTCTGGCCCTTGATCACCATCTGGCCTTCCTTGACCACCAGCTTGCTGTTGTAGGCATAGGTGCTGGTGTAGGACGGGCCGTGCTGGAGGATCATCAGGTTGCCGTAGCCGCGCATGTAGCCGGCGAACGCGACCTTGCCGCCGAGGCTGGCGTGGATCGGCTGGCCTTGGGTGGTGGCGATGCGAATGCCCTGGTTGAGCTTGCCGGTGGGCGAAAAGCGCCCGATCAGCACGCCGCGCAGCGGCCAGGTCCAGCCCTTGAGGGTGACCTTGGGCATCGGCGGCGGGGGCGGCGGGGCTTTGCTCCGGCTGCTGGAGGTCCGCGTCTTGCTGCTGGCCACCCGGGTCGTCCTGGGGGCGCCGCCGCCCACCTTCAGCACTTGGCCGACTTCCACGGTGTAGGGCGCCTTCAGGCCGTTGAGTCGCGCCACTTCCTTCCAGCTCGTGCCGTTGCGGCTGGCGATGGAATACAGGGTATCGCCGCGCTTGACCCGGTACTCCCCGGCCTTCAGAGGCCCGGAGCTGGGTGAGTTGGAGCTGCAGGCCGAAAGGGTCAGCAGCAGGGCAATGAATATGAATCTTGCGAACACACGCTATCCATTCTGTCTTGATGGGCCTGGGCCCGGAACGTGCGGCCAGCGCTGAATCGAATCGCTGGGCAGCGAAGCCGGCAACTATACCTGTTTGCCGAACGCTCGGCGCGTAGTAGACCACTGCAACTGGCATTGAACTCCCGTTGCCGGAAAAAAAGCCGCGTCGCTATCGCGGCTTCACTCATCCTCCCGCCAGGCGGCCCAGGTTCGCCGGCTTGCTGGCGCTCGATGGACGACGTGCCGGATACCCCACGGACCAACCAAACTGAACCCCGGCTAGCGGTTCCTTCCTAAGCAAGTACAGACCGGGAGGAAATCCATGCACATCGAATACATCTGGATCGTGTTGGCCGTCATCGTCTTGCTGATCGAACTCTGGGCCATCAAGAGCCTGTTGCGTAGCGCGGCCAGCTCCGAAAACAAGGGGACGTGGCTGGTGGTGATCATCTTCGTCCCGCTGCTGGGGTTCCTGCTCTGGTTGTGCGTGGGCCCAAGGCAAGCGCATGGTGAGCATCCTGGAGCGGGCAGAGGCTGAGGCGCGTTGGTCGGCACAGCCAGGGTGGCTTGCGGTGCCGGAGAAGTTCGAGAGCGACGGATATCGCCCGCGGCATGGACTGGCAGTCGCTGTGGCCCCCAGCTTTCCTGTGACTGCCGACAGCGCTTTAGCAGGGAATGCCACCGGCAGATGCGGCCCCTGACCGCAGCCGCGAGCGCGACGGCATTGCGCCGCGCTCGCCCAGCTGTCAGTGGGGCGCGCGGGGGATGGTCTTGAGCAGGTCCTCAGGGCTGATATGGCCGACCACCGAGTCTGCGGTGCTGCCTGGCAGCGGCAGGTCGAGGATATGGCCCTTGATCTTGCCCACCACGTGCATTTCGCAAGGCTTGCAGTCGAACTTCAGGGTCAGCACCTCGTCACCGTGCACCAGTTGCATCGGCGCCACCTTGGTGCGCACTCCTGTCACGCCCTTGGCCTGCTTGGGGCACAGGTTGAAGGAGAAGCGCAGGCAATGCTTGGTGATCATCACCGGCACTTCGCCGTGTTCTTCGTGGGCCTCGAAGGCAGCGTCGATCAACTGCACGCCATGGCGATGGTAGAAGTCCCGGGCCTTCTGGTTGTAGACGTTGGCCAGGAACGACAGGTGCGACTCGGGGTAGACCGGCGGCGGGTTGCTTTCGGCTTTGCGCGAGCCCCGTGGATGGGCGGCGATCCGTGCGGCGTCCAGGGCTTCGATGGCTTCCCGGCGCAGGGCCTTGAGCTGGGAGTTGGGAATGAAGTAGGCCTGGGGCGCGTCCAGCTTGACGTCGGTGGCGTGGTAGCAGGTGGTGCCCAGTTGGCCCAGCAGGTCACGCAATTGCTCCAGGGCCTGCTCCGGCTTGTTGGCTACGCCGAAGGGGCCGTCCAGGGCGACGCTGATGCCGATGCCTTCTTCGCTGGTGGCGTTCAGCTCCAGGCGCTCTTCGCGCAGGTGGGCCTGCCAGGCCAGGCCGATGCGGCGTTCGGCGGAGGTGCGGGTCAGGGCCTGCTGCCAGTTGTGGTCCAGGTTGCGGCTCAGCGGATGGTTGGGGCGCAGGCGGTGCAGGCCCTCGGGCATCTCGTTGGGCTCGACGCGATAGCGATAGCGTTTTTCCCCATCTTCCTCGAATTCGCCGCGGGCTTCGGCGATGTTGGCGCGGAAACCCACCACCTCGCGCTTGACCAGCAGGTTGAGGCCGTCGCCGTTGGACAGCGGCTCGAAGGTCACCACTTGCAGATCGCGCTTGCCGACCTTTTCCACCACGCCCACCGGAAGGCCGGTGAAGGTCGGTGAATCGAAGGCGCCGATGTCGATCTTGCGCTCGCTGACGAAGTAGTCGGTGCTGCCACGGTGGAACGTCTTGTCCGGATCGGGAACGAAGAAGTGCGCGGTGCGGCCGCTGGAAGCGCGGGCCAGGTCCGGGCGGTCCTCCAGCACGTCATCCAGGCGCTGGCGGTAGTAGGCGGTGATGTTCTTCACATAACCTACATCCTTGTAGCGTCCCTCGATCTTGAACGAGCGCACCCCGGCCTCGACCAGGGCGCGGATATTGGCGCTCTGGTTGTTGTCTTTCATCGACAGCAAATGTTTCTCGTAGGCGATCACCCCGCCGTGCTCGTCCTTCAGCGTGTAGGGCAGGCGGCAGGCCTGGGAGCAATCGCCACGGTTGGCGCTGCGCCCGGTCTGGGCGTGGGAGATGTTGCACTGGCCGGAAAAGGCCACGCACAGGGCACCGTGGATGAAGAATTCGATGGCCGCGTCGGTCTCGGCGGCGATGGCGCTGATTTCCTTGAGGTTCAGTTCGCGGGCCAGTACCAGCTGGGAGAAGCCTGCCTGGTCGAGGAACTTGGCCCGGGCCAGGGTGCGGATATCGGTCTGGGTGCTGGCGTGCAGCTCGATGGGCGGGATGTCCAGTTCCATCACCCCCAGGTCCTGGACGATCAGCGCGTCGACACCCGCATCGTATAACTGGTGGATCAGCTTGCGCGCCGGTTCCAGCTCGTTGTCATGGAGGATGGTGTTGAGGGTGGTGAACACCCGTGCATGATAACGGTGGGCGAACTCCACCAGCTGGGCGATATCGCTCACCTCGTTGCTGGCGTTGTGGCGGGCGCCGAAACTCGGGCCACCGATGTACACCGCGTCGGCGCCATGCAGGATGGCTTCGCGAGCGATGCCGACATCGCGGGCAGGGCTGAGCAGTTCGAGGTGGTGTTTGGGCAAGGACATGTTTTTCTAATCAGGCTTATCAGGGGCAAGGCGCGCATTGTAGCGGCGAAACGCTTGCCCGGCACCCGTGTACTGCCCGGTGGCGGCTGCGCACCGGGCGCAGCCGCTGGGGCGTCAGGCCTTGGCGGCCATCGCGGTGACTTCCACACGCATGCCGGGAACCGCCAGCGCAGCCACGCCGACGGCAGCGCGTACTGGCCAGGGCTTGGTGAAGAAGCGCTGGTAGACCTCGTTGAAGGCGGCGCGGTCGGCCATGTCGGTGAGGTAGATGGTCAGGTGCAGGACCCGGTCCATGGAGCTGCCGGCGCGCTCCAGCGCCACCTTCAGCGCCTGCAGGGTGCATTCGCTTTGCCGGGTGATGTCGCCCAGTTCCAGGCTGCCGTCGGCATGGGTCGGGATCTGGGTGGAGACCAGCAGGCCGCCGAAGCCGGCAACGTCGGAAGAAATGGAGTCGGTGTCCGGGTCGGGCAGGAAGGAAATATCGTGGTTGGCCATGGGCTTTTCTGGTCCTTGGGAAAACGGGTCTCGCATGATGCCATCAATGGCGGCATTTACCAGTCGAGGCGTACGCAGCCAAGGGAATCAGAAGAGCAGCTCGAGCATCCCCGCCAGCTGGCGCTGCTCGGGGCTGCGGGAGCGGCCGCAGGCCTTCAGGTTGTCCTGCAGGCACTGGACGAAGCACAGCGCCGCGGTGTCCAGGGGCTGGTCGCGCAGGTGGATCACGCTGACTTGCGCTTCCTCCAGGGGTTCGACCAGGTCCAGGGCCTGGGTCCGGCCGCGCAGCGGATCGCACAGCAGCATGGGCTCCGGCGAATACCCAAGCATGCCGGCGTCCACGATCAGGCTGCTGAGCATGGCACTGGACTGGGCGCCGACGATACGCCCGGCGGCGATGCGCCAGCCGTGGCGCTCGAACAACTGCTGGACCAGCGGAGCCGGGCCGGAGGGACCGAAGTTCATCACCCAGTCGTCCTCCAGCAACTCGCCCAGGGAGCGCGCCGCGCCGCGCGGATGCTCACGGGAAGCCAGGACCTGCATGCGGTAGCGAACCAGGGGCTGGTGGACGAACTCCTGGGCCGGCAGGGTGTTGGCCGGGCCCAGGGCCAGGTGCATCAAGCCGCTGCGCAGTAAAGGCAGGCTCACGGCCTGCAGACCTTCATAGATCTCCAGTTGGACCGATGGCAGCGCCAGGCGGAATGCCCGCAGCGTCGGCGCGAGCAAGGTCTGGCCCAGCCAAGGGGTGACGCCTACGCACAGTCGCGTGGGGGTTGCGCCGCGCAACTGCGCCAGTTCGTGCTGGGCGCGCTGCAATTGGCTGGCGATCTGGCTCGCGTGGGGCAGCAGGACCTTGCCTGCCGGCGTCAGCCTGGCGCCCCCGGTATGGCGCACCAGCAAGGCCAGGCCTTGTTCTTCCTCCAGTTCGCGCAAGGCTCGGGTCACCGCCGCCTGGGACAACCCCAGGATACGCGCGGCGGCGCGAATCCCGCCGCCTTCGGCAACGGCCAGCAAGGCTTGCAGTTGATGTAGCTTCACGGCGCTTTCCCCTGAATACCAAAGGTTGTCACGACAACGTATTTGCGGCTTATGCCGGGCTTTTTCCGGCGCTAGGTTAGCCACTGGGCCCAGACCGGTCCAATCGCCATTGCAGGCTTTCCTTGTCACTCAGGACATTCCTCATGCATGAACGCTGGATAACCCCCGGCATCGCCGAAATCGCCCCGGCCATGGTCGAGTTGCGCCGGGCGATCCATGCCCTGCCAGAGCTGGGCCACGAAGAGTTCCTCACCCGCGAGCGCGTGGCCCAGTGCCTGCAAGAGTGGGGCTACCAGATCCACCCGGCCATGGCCGGCACCGCGGTTGTGGCCACCCTGCGCAATGGCCAGGGCCCACGCCTGGGGCTGCGTGCCGAACTCGATGCGCTGCCGATCCAGGAGCAGGGCGAGCGCCCCTGGCGCAGCCGCATCCCCGGCAAGATGCACGCCTGCGGGCATGACGGGCACATCGCGATGCTCCTGGCCGCGGCCTGGGAGCTGGCCCGCAACCGCTCATGGCGCGGCACCCTGCAGCTGTTCTTCCAGCCTGCCGAGGAGGGCCATGGCGGTTCCGGGGCCAGGCACATGCTGCAAGAGCAGGTTTTCGAGCGATTTCCCTGCGACGCCATCTTCGCCCTGCATAATTCGCCGGGCATGCCCCTGGGCAAGTTCGGGGTGCTGGCCGGGCCATGCATGGCCAGCACCGATAACATCGTGATCCTGATCCACGGGGCCGGCGGCCACGGTGCGATGCCGGACAAGACCCAGGATCCGGTAGTGATCGGCGCCTCGCTGGTCATGGCCCTGCAGAGCCTGGTCTCGCGCAACGCGCCGCCCAGCGAGACCGCCATCGTCACCGTCGGGGCCTTCCTGGCTGGCGACGCGGCCAACGTCATACCGCAACGCGCGGAACTGCGCTTGAGCGTCAGGGCCCTGCAACCTGCGGTCCGGCAGATGCTCAGGCAGCGGATCAAGAGCCTGGCCGAGCTGCATGCCAGCGGTTTCGGCGCCAGGGCCGAGGTGATCTTCGGCGAGGGTTATCCGGTGCTGGTCAACGACCCGGGCGCCAGCGCACTGGCCGCCCAGGTGATCCGCGACTGGCTGGGCGAGGAGGGCCTGGTGCCGGACATGCGGCCGATCTGCGCCAGCGACGATTTCGCCTTCTGGCTGGAGCGCGTGCCCGGCTGCTATCTGCTGATCGGCAACGGCGATGGCGCCGGCAGTTGCGAGGTACACCACCCCGGATACGACTTCAACGATCAGGCCTTGCCCTTGGGGGCCAGTTTCTGGGTGCGCCTGGCCCAGCGTTTCCTGACCTGAACCGAACACCCTGAGAGGAACCATCGATGACAACAACAAAAACAACCATCAACCCCATCACCGATACCGGCCATGCTCCACCCTTGGTGAGGAACCCTCGAGCGATTGCCGCCATCTGCCTGGGCAACGCCCTGGAGTTCTACGACTTCCTGGTCTACAGCATGCTGGCGACCCTGATGGCGCGGCTGTTCTTTCCCTTCGGCGATGATTCGCTGATCCCATTGATGCTGTCGCTGGCCGTGTTCGGCACCGGCTTCGTCATGCGCCCGCTGGGTGGCCTGGTCATCGGCCTGTATGCCGACCACGCCGGACGCAAGGCGGCGTTGCGCCTGACGCTGTGGTTGATGGCCACGGGCTCGCTGTTGTTCACCGTGGCACCGACCTATGCCCAGGCCGGCCTGTTCGGGCCGGCGCTGATCATCATCGCGCGGCTGATCCAGGGCTTCGCCGTGGGTGGGCAGATCGGCAGTTCCACCACCTTGCTGATGGAGTATGCGGACAAGCATTCACGGGGCTACTACTGCAGTTGGCAAACCTTCAGCCAGAGCCTGGGCATCGTCTTTGGCGGTGTACTGGTGATGAGCCTGAGCAACCTGCTGAGCGCCGAGGCCATGGACAGCTGGGGCTGGAGGCTGGTGTTCGCCATCGGCATCCTGGCCATTCCGATAAGCGAATACATCCGCCACCGTTTGCCGGAGACCCCGGTGCACCGTCAACGGGAGCGCCACGGCGAGACCGCCGCCCATTCCTTCAAGCTGCTGCTGGGTCATCCCCGGCAACTGGCGGCGGGAGTACTGCTGGTGATCGGAGCCACGGTGCCGATCTACACCATCCAGTTCTACCTGGCTAACCATGCCATCAGTGTGTTGCACATGCCCCTGGGAATCGCCACCTGGGCCGCTATCTTCGCTTGCCTGCCGCCCTTGCTGCTGTCGGCCCATGCCGGTCGCCTGAGCGATCGCATTGGCCGGCGCAAGTCGATCTTCTGGCCATTGCCTATCCTGCTGCTGGCGATCTACCCGGCGTTCCTGCTGATCAACCAGCACCCGCATATCGGTGTGCTGCTGGCGCTGGTGACGCTGCTCAGTATCCCGTTGACCTACACCATAGTGCCCAACATGGCGCTGCTGCCGGAGCTGTTCCCGGCGCGCATACGGGCCAGCGGCATGTCCATCTGCTATTGCCTCGGAGTGGCGGTATTCGGCGGCTTTACCCAGCTGTTCGCCACTGGCCTGGTGAGCCTTACGGGCAGCCCCAATGCTCCGGCCTGGTACATGTTCGCGGCGATCATGCTGTGCCTGGCGGGGTTGAAGCTGGCGCCTGAAACGGCTGGCAAGGAGCTGGACTGAGCAGCGAGGTGGTATTCAGGGGACAGGCGCGGCGGGTATTTTTATGATTCATGTGAGTCAATATTGACTCACTGGCGCCATGAAAGTATCTTCGCTCCAGTCCGGAACCGCTCCGGGCGTTTCATCGGCAATCCGTGTGTGCAGGGAAGGCGCTGACACCGTCCCTCGGGCTCCAACAGCACGAAGTGCCATGGCCGCGTCGCTCTGCCAGGGGCCATGGTACGGATGGATTTGCCGGTCCAGCTCCTTTGGTTGGCCGCAACCAGCCAGTTTTGCCCCGTTGGCCCTAGGGCCGCGGGGCTTTTTTATGCTCCAACCAGGCAGCGGAGCGAGGGGCGGGGGCTCAGGCTGGCTTGGTGGCGATGGCGCCGTGGAGGAACATCTGCTCCACCACATTGGCCGAGTTGGCGCTGGCCGCGCGGCCACGGCGCTCGGCATCGACGATGCCGAAGATCAGGGTCAGGAACAGCTCGGTGAACACCTGGGCGGTGATGTCGATACGAAACACCCCCAGCTGTTGGCCTCGCAGGAAGAACGCATCCAGGGCATCGGTATAGAACTGCCAGCGTTCGTCCTCGCCATCGTTGAGCATGGTGTCGGGACGGTACTGGAACAGCAGGAACACCAGCATCTCGCGATGGGCCAGGTGTTCGCTGACCAACGCGCGCAGGGCCGCCACGGGTTCGTCATGTTGCAGGTCGGTGCCGTCGATGATGCGCTTGAGCACGCCTTGCCCATGGTCTTCCATCATCTGCAGCAGCTTGTCGCGCGTGCCGCAGAAGCGGTGCAGGGTGGCCTTGCTCACTCCGGCGAGTTCCGCCAGCTCCTTGAGGGTCGCCCGCGGACGGTCGACGATGGCCTGCGCCAGCGCCTTGATGAGTCGTTCGTCTTGAGGGGTCAAGAGCATCAGTGGGCCTCTAGTTCAGTTTTCAGTTGCACGCATTGTGCAGAAATAGTCGTTGGCTTCAACGGAAATGACCGCTTCGGCCGGGAAAATATCGCTCCAGGGGGATTTTGCCCCTGATCGCCTGGGGCTCAGCCCGGGCTGCTGGCGCGAAACAGCTGTTGCAGGCCTTGCAGGGTGCTGTCGACGAAGCGCTCGTCGCTGGTGCCCTCGGGAAAGTCCAGCACCCCATGGATCACCAGGGAGGCCAGACCATGGGTGTAGGACCAACCGGCAAGGGCGGCACGGCGTACCTCGGCGCTCTGCACGTCCTGCTCCAGCAGGCCGGCGATGATCCGCCGCAGTTCACCGAAGGCCTGCTCGCGGGCGCTGCCGAGCTCCGGCGGCATGTCGCCGCCGGCGAACTCCGGGCCGAACATCAGCTGGTATAGCGCGGGATTGCCCCGGGCGAAGCTGAAATAGCTCAGGCAGGCGCTGCGCAATCGTTGCCCGCCGCCGCTATCGCGGTCCTTGTGTACCAGCACCGCCGCCAGTTCGCGAAACCCCTGGGCCGCCAGGCTGCCGATCAGTTGCGTGCGGTTGGCGTAGTGATGATAGACGGCGGTGGAGCTGACGCCGACCCGCTCGGACACCGCCCGCAGCGACAACCGGGTCGGGCCGACTTCCTCGAGCAATGTCCGGGCGGCGTCCAGCAGCTGTGGCGCCAGGTTGCCCACGTGGTAGGAGTCGCGGGAGCGCGGGGAATTCTTGGTCATACAGGGCTCGAAAAGGTCGGACGCAGGGCTGGAGCGCGGCGAATCTTAGCATGATGAAGAATCTTGACGCTGTTAAGATCGCGCCGTAGCCTGCGTGCTACGGCCGCCATCGGATGCATGATTCATGATCGAGAACCTGTCCAGGCTGCTGCTGGTCCAGGGGCCGTATGGATGCCAGCCTGCTGGCCGCTGACGATTTTCATCCCGGGGCGCCGGCCTACCGGATCTGGGCCGAGCTGCCCGCGACCTCGCTGCGCCAACGCGTTGCCGCGTCGGTGGGCGTCTGCAATGCCCTCGCTCCCGGACCGACCGGGGCCGAGGCTTCCTGAGCCGTACCCTTGAAGCTGGATAGGAGAATCCGATGTTCGAATTGAAACTGCATCCCCAGGCCGACGCTTCCCTGAAGCGCTGGCACGCCATGGTCGAGCGCGAGGATCTCGGCGGCCTGCCCGAGATCCTCGAAGCCAATGTGCTGTTCCGCTCGCCCATGGCCCACACTGCCTATCCCGGGGCTCCCGTGGTGGCGAGCATCTTGCGCACGGTGCTGCAAGTCTTCGAGGATTTTGCCTACCACCGGCAATTGGCCACGGCCGACGGCTTGAGCGTGGTGCTGGAGTTCAGCGCACGGGTCGGCGACCGGCAGCTCAAGGGGATCGACATGATCCGCTTCGATGAGCACGGCAAGATCGTCGAGTTCGAGGTCATGGTTCGGCCCATGAGCGGTTTGCAGGCCTTGGGCGAGGAGATGGGGCGGCGCCTGGGGGCCTACCTGGCCGCCAGCAAGTCCGGAGCCTAGGGTTTGCGCACCCGGCGGCGGCCTGTGACGGGCTGCCGCCGAACGCGTCTGGCGGGGCAAGGGACTTCAGGCTGGCGGCTGGCTCAGCCAGGACGCCACCACTCGCCGGTCGAGTTCTTCCCAGTCGGCCATGCCCAGGACCCGGGTGGTGTTCAAGCCGCGCAGGTAGCCACGCAACTGGTAGGCAACGGCGCGTCGCGCTTGCGGGTCGGTAGCGCTATCGCCCAGGGCGGTTTCGTAGTCGACGAGATAATCGGCCACTCGCTCACGGAATTCCGGCAGGACGGCATCACGAATCAGGTCAAAAGTTCGCACGGGGATTTCCTTTTCTAGTTGTATTCGGGCTGTCAGGCAGTCTGCATGTGGCGTAACTATCGGTTCAAGTAATAGTGACAATCAAGAAACACCTATTCTGCTGCGCCCGCCAATCAGGGAAAATCGCCGCCGTCACAGACGCCACCCCCCGGCGTCTGGAGTCCATTGATGAACGCAGCGGCAGCGCCGTGACGCTGAACCGCTGCGCAACGAACCAGACTTTTCCAGGATTTCACCGATGCGTGTTGCCCCCGTTGTCGCCTTGACCCTAGGTTCCCTGCTGCTGAGCGCCTGCGCCACGGCCCCGAACGACCCGACCCTGGTCATGCAGACGAACAAGACTCCTGCCCAATATGCTGATTGTGTAGTACCCAAGTTGCGTGAGCAGGCGTTGGCCCCCACGGTTTCCCAGACCCAGCGCAGCTACCGGATCGTAGTGCCCAGCAAAGTGGCGGCCAATAACGTGCTGGAGGCGTACAAGGCGCCCAATGGCGGCAAGGTATTCCTGTACGAGCGCCATTTGCTGGCGTCGAGCTTTACGCCCTCGAACTTTTCCCGGGCCGCCCAGGATTGCCTGTAACCGGCTGAAATGAGTCGCCCCGGTATGCCCGGGGCGGATTCACCCCGCCGTTTCGAGCAGGTGTTCGATCCGGGCCAGTTCCCAGGTGCTGAGCAGGCTGACCGGGTCGGTACCGAAGCGTTGCCGGGTCTCGAGCTGCCATTGCCGCCCTCCGGGGGCCTGGCAGCTCTGGCAGTGCAGCAAGCGCCCGCCGTCCAGTTCCAGCACCAGGCGCCAACCCTCGATATCCACCCTGAGCGGATCAGTCTCGCATTGCCGGCCCAGCACCTGTAGCCGATGGGTGCCCAGGGCGGCTTCGCGCAGGCGTTGGCAAACCATGCGGGCGTCGAGGGCAGGGGACTGGTTCATGGTGTTTGCTTGTCGTCCGTGGTTGGCGGTTGTTTTCCGGGGCGGCGCAACAATTGCCGGGCCCCATGCTTGAGCTGTCCCCAGTATTCCTTGCCGAGGATGACCATGACCGCCAGGGTCAGCAGCTCGCCGAACAGCGCCAGGGTGGGAATGACCAGGGCCTTATGGGGTATTTCGAGGAACGGCAAGATAGGCAGTGCGATCCAGTAAAGCAACACCAGCGCCAACAGCGACAAGCCAAGTTTCTTGCGCAACCCCGTGGTTTTTTCTTTCATGTCCAACCTCTTGTTGCCAGGCCGCGGCGAACCAGCGCCGCTCCTTGCACCGATTCGTCTTAGCGGGCAGCACGCCCGAGTGGAGAGAAAAAGCCTGCCGCTTCAGCGGCGAACTTTCGCGCCAGGGCCTGGGCATGGGCGGCGCGTTGGTAGCTGTCGAGGAGGTCCGTGAACCCGGCATCGTCGGCCAATAGCAGTAAGGCCTGTTGTTGCCCGCTGCGGCCATCGATCGCCTCGAACTCCACGGACAGTCCACCGTTCTTCACCGGGCCCAGCAGCGGGGTGGTCATGGCATTGATGAGCGGCGAGGCTTCAGCGACCCGGGTGATGCGGGCCTTGACTATCAGGGTGTCGGCGCTGGAGTTGCGCGGTGTGAGCATGAAGCTACGGCTCAACTCGGCTTCCAGGGATTGGCGCAGGGTGCGTTCGACGTCCAGCGCTACCTCGGGAGTGACCTGCAGGGCGACTGCCGATGCTACTTGCAGCGGTGCCACCAGGACCTGGGCATAGTGTCCGCCGCGAGCGGCCTGGGGAATGATACCCATGCCGTGTTCACCGATCTTCTGCAGGCCCTGGTAGCTCCTGGCCTGGCCCGAGCGCGTGACTTGGGGAGTCGTGCAGGCGCTGAGCAGGAGGACGGCCAGTGCGATCAGCAGCCAATGGTGGATCTTGAGCTGGGCTGGTGATAAATAAACGGAGTACTTCGTCTCGTTATTTGGCAAAAAAAAGCCCATCGGCGAGGGGCGTTTTTCGACAGTGTCCTGGCCTCCCCGGGCACGGGCGGGGGAGAGGCGCTTGCGAGGGTTCAACATAGTGTGGCGATCCTGGGTGTCATTGGGATTGAGGAGTCAACAAATAGGTCCGGACGAAGTCGCCCATGGCTGTTGCAGCCTGATTGGCATCGATGGCCAGGCCCAGGCTCAGTTCCAGCCACAGGCCGCTGAACAGGGAAAACACCAGGCCCGCTGCGCCCTGGGGTGACAGCTCGGGGCGAATCCAGCCTTCACGCTGACCGCTGGCCAGGAGTTCGCCCAGTTCGTTACGCATCCGCTGATCCATATCGATCATCCGGCTGTGCTGGTTGCCACGGGTCACTTCCAGCCAGCTGTCCAGGCTGAGGTCCAGTTCTCCCGAATGCAGTTCGGCCAGCAGTTCCTCGGCACTGATCCTGGCCAGCGCATGCAGGCCTTCCTTGCTGAGCAACTGCCGGATCTGGCTGGCGTAGCGCTCGGTCTCGATCTCGACGATCGCATCGATGATCTCGCGCTTGTCACGGAAATAACGGAACACCGCCCCGGCACTCATGCCCGCCCGCTGGCAGATGTCCTCGGTGCGAGCGCCATGGAAGCCCTTTTCCTTGAAGACACGAGCGGCCGCCAACAGGATCTGTTCGCGGCGCTGTTCATGCAGTTGTTCGTTGCGGGTACGGGCCATGGGAAAGTGCTTAATAATCGGACTGAATAGTCGCATTATGTTGGCAGCCCATTCGCGCCGTCAATGGTCGGTGATCGGCCATGTCAGGCCCTGGCCGACTACATCTCCGGGCTGGGAGCCGCGCCTGCCAGGACGCCCGGGCCCTGAGCGGCCCGCAAGCGAATCCGGGCAGCCGTGTCCGGACTCGTCCTGGGCCCATCCTCGCAGGGCGTCTATACGCCTGCGGTCAAGCCAGGCAGTAGGGGCGTTCCTGCATCCGCTTGCAGGATCAGGCACGGCTTTCGTGGAATCGATGTAACCCTCGCAAAGACCCCAATGGCATCGTGCACATGCCGAAAGCCAAAGCAGGCCAGCTGAAGCCAGCAGCCAGGCTTTCCAATTGTGCAAGTTGCGTCCTGCGCAACTTTTATTTCATTCCCTCTTTCGATTTCGACCCCGCCCGTGTCTCGCAGCAACGTTGCATCTACTGATGCCGGCGCAGGGCCTGGCGCGCTCCGAAATCACTCAAAGGAGATGGTTGTGCCTGACCTAAAGCGATATTGGACTTCATTGGGACCGGGGACTTCCCTGGTCGTCATCGCCTCGATCGCCGTGGCGCTGACGGCATGCAGCGACGACGGCGGCCAAGCGGGAGCCCCTCCGGCGGCCCAGGTCAGCGCGGCCCAGGTGGTGGTCAAGCCGGTGCGCCAGTGGGACGAGTTCAGTGGGCGCATAGCCGCCACCGATGCGGTCGAGGTACGGGCGCGGGTCAGCGGCTACATAGAGCGCATCGCCTTCAAGGAGGGTGACGAGGTCAAGCCCGGCGACCTGCTGTATGGGATCGACCCGCGGCCGTACAAGGCCTCCTATGACAACGCCCTGGCGCAACTCGCCCGAGCGCGAGCAACCGCAGAGCTGGCGCGGGTACAAGAACAGCGGGCGCAGGTGCTGGTGGCGGTCAATGCGATTTCGCGCGAGGTATTCGATACCCGCCGCGCCGCCGCGGCCCAAGGCGCCGCCGATGTGCGTGCAGCAGAAGCGGCGCTGGCCAGCGCCCAGCTCGACCTGGGCTTCACCGAGGTCCGTTCACCTATCGCCGGGCGAGTCGGCCGGGCCATGCTGACCGTCGGCAACCTGGTCCAGGCCGACCAGAGCGTATTGACCAGCGTGATCTCCCAGGACCCGCTCTATGTCTACTTCCAGCCGGACGAACAGAGCTACCTGCGCTACATGGCGCTGGCCCGCAGTGGCCAGCGAAGCGCCTCGGCCAATCCGGTGCGCATTGGCCTGGCCAGCGACAGCAGTTTTCCCCATGCCGGGGTGGTTGATTTCGTCAACAACCAGGTGGATTCCGCCACTGGCACCATCACGTTGCGCGCGGTGCTCGCCAATCAGCAGCGCTTGTTGTTTCCAGGCTTGTATGCCCGGGTACGGCTCCAGGGAAGCGGCGAATTCAACGCCATGCTGATCGATGACAAGGCCATCCTCACCGATCAGGATCGCAAGTACGTCTATGTGGTGGGGGCGAAGAACGAGGCATTGCGCAAAGACGTCACGCTTGGCGGTTTCGCAGACGACCTGCGCATCGTGCAGGACGGGCTCGCGCCAGAGGACAAGGTCATCGTCGCCGGCTTGCAGAAGATCCTGTTCCCCGGTGCGCCGGTGGACGCCAGCACGGTGACCATGGGCGCAGCCAGTTCGATCACGACGAAGTGAGAAGGCTGCCAATGAATTTCTCCAGATTCTTCATCGAGCGCCCGATCTTCGCTGCGGTGCTATCGGTGGTCATTTCCCTGGTGGGCCTGATCGCCATACCCCTGTTGCCGGTCAGTGAATACCCCGAGGTAGTACCGCCGACAGTCGTCGTCACCGCTACCTATCCCGGCGCCAACCCCAAGGTGATCGCCGAGACCGTCGCGGCACCGTTGGAAGAGCAGATCAATGGCGTCGAGGGCATGATGTACATGAAGTCGGTGGCCGGCTCCGATGGCGTCATGATGATGACGATCACCTTCGAACCCGGCACCGATCCCAACAAGGCCCAGGTGGATGTACAGAACCGCGTGGCCCAGGCTCAGTCGCGCTTGCCTGCGGCGGTGGTCGCGCTGGGCGTGACGACGCAGAAGCAGTCACCGAGCTTCGCCTTGATGATCACCCCGGTCTCCCCGGACGGACGCTACGACGGTCTGTACTTGCGCAACTACGCCAACATCAAGATCAAGGACCAGCTTTCCCGTATCCCGGGCGTCGGCCAGGTGCGTTTCTTCGGTAGCGGCGATTATGCGATGCGTGTCTGGCTCGATCCGGGCAAGGTCGCCTCGCGTGGCCTGACCGCGGGCGATGTGGTACGTGCGATACAGGATCAGAACCTGCAGGTTTCGGCTGGCCAGCTCGGTGCCGAGCCCGTCCGGGGCGGCAGCGATTTTCTGATCGCGATCAATGCCCAGGGCCGCCTGCGCACGTCCGCCGAGTTCGGTGCCATTGTGCTCAAGACTGGTCCGAACGGTGAAGTGGTGCGCCTGTCCGATGTCGCGCGTATCGAATTGGGGGCCAGCGACTACACGTTGCGTACCCGGCTCGAAGGCCAGGAAGCTCCGATCATCGGTGTATTCCAGGCTCCAGGCGCCAACTTGCTGGAGGTGCGCAGCGACGTGATCGCCAAGATGAACGAGCTGAAGAAAAGCTTTCCTCCCGGCATGGACTACCGGTCGGACTACGATGCGACCATTTTCGTGCGCGAAGCCATCGACGCGGTGGTCAAGACACTGGCCGAGGCGATCGTACTGGTGGTGTTGGTGGTGATCCTGTTCCTGCAGACCTGGCGCGCCTCGATCATTCCGCTGATAGCGGTGCCGGTGTCGGTGATCGGCACGTTCGCGGTGTTGCATGTGCTGGGCTTTTCGATCAACACCTTGACCTTGTTCGGCCTGGTGCTGGCGATCGGCATCGTGGTGGACGATGCCATCGTGGTGGTCGAGAACGTCGAGCGCAATATCGGTGGGGGCCTCACGCCCTTGGCCGCCGCGCATCAGGCGATGAAGGAGGTGTCCAGGCCGATAGTCGCGATCGCCCTGGTGCTGTGCGCGGTATTCGTGCCCATGGCCTTTCTCAGCGGCGTCACCGGTACCTTCTACAAGCAATTCGCCGTGACCATCGCCATTTCCACGGTGATCTCGGCGATCAATTCGCTGACGCTGTCGCCTGCACTCGCGGCCATGCTCCTGCGTGGCCACGATGCACCCAAGGATGCGCTCTCCAGGGGGATCGACCGTACCTTCGGCTGGTTGTTCGCGCCATTCAACCGGTTTTTCGAGGCCAGCTCGCACAACTACCAAGGAGCGGTGTCGCGCATCCTCAAGCGGCGCGGCGCTGCGTTCGTGGTCTATGGCGTACTGCTGGCGGCTACGGGCCTGTTGTTCGATAAGGTGCCCCGGGGTTTCATCCCGACCCAGGACAAGCTGTTCCTGATGGGCGTGGTGAAGCTCCCCGAGGGCAGCTCCATCAGTCGCGCGGATGCGGTCGTCAACGAACTGGGCAAGAGTGCCCTGGCCACCGAAGGCGTTGCCCATGTGCTGACGTTCGCTGGTTTCAATCCGATCCAGCAGACCAACACCCCGAACTATGCGGTGGCCTACGTGATTCTCAAGCCCTTCAACGAGCGCCAGCGCAGCGCCAAGCAAATCATGGGTGATATCCAGGCCAGGATGAATGGCATGCAGGAGGGCATGGCTTTCGTGATAAACCCTCCGCCGATCCTCGGCCTGGGTTCCGGGGCCGGTTATTCCTTGTTCGTCCAGGACCGCGCCGGAGCCGGCTATGGTGCCTTGCAGCAAGCCACCGGCGCGTTGCAGGGGGCGTTGATGAAGGAGGCGGGCATGGGGTTTCCGTTCTCGGGCTACCAGTCCAACGTGCCGCAACTGGATGTCGAGGTCGATCGCATCAAGGCCAAGGCCCAGGGCGTGGCTCTGGCGGACCTGTTCCAGACGCTGCAGGTGTATCTGGGCTCCGCCTATGTCAACGATTTCAACCTGTTTGGCCGTACCTGGCGGGTATATGCCCAGGCCGAAGGCGACTTCCGCAAGCGTGTCGAGGATATCGGCAACCTGCAGGCACGCAACGAACGGGGCGAGATGGTACCGATCGCCTCGATGATCAAGCTCAGCCAGACCTACGGTCCTGATCCGGTATTGCGCTACAACGGCTATCCGGCCGCGGACTTCTCGGGTGAAGCCGATCCGGCGCTACTGTCTTCGGCACAGGCGATGGACAAGATCGCCGAAGTCGCCAAACAGGTATTGCCCAACGGCTTCGAGTTCGAATGGAGCGATATGAGCTTCCAGGAGTCCACCCAGGGCAAGGCTGCGCTAGTGGTCTTCCCGGTGGCGATCCTCCTGGCTTTCCTGGTACTCGCTGCGCTGTATGAATCCTGGACGCTGCCGCTTGCGGTCATACTGATCGTGCCGATGTGCGTGCTCTCGGCATTGTTCGGAGTGAAGTTGTTCGGCGGCGACAACAATACCTTCGTGCAGGTGGGGCTGGTGGTGCTGATGGGGCTGGCCTGCAAGAACGCGATCCTGATCGTCGAGTTCGCCCGGGAACTGGAGTTCCAGGGGCAGGGGATAGTCGAGGCCGCCCTGGAGGCGTGCCGCTTGCGCCTGCGCCCGATCGTGATGACCTCGATCGCCTTCATCGCCGGGACCATTCCTTTGGTGTTCTCCCAGGGTGCCGGTGCGGAGGTGCGTTCCATCACGGGGGTGACGGTGCTTGCCGGGATGATCGGCGTGACGCTGTTCGGCCTGTTCCTGACGCCGGTGTTCTATGTCGGCCTGCGCAAGCTGTCCGGGCGCAAACTGGTCCAGCATGGCCAGAGCAGCATGGGGCAAGCCGACCACGGCCTGTAGCTTGTCAAGGCCGGTTGCCGCGGCGTACGCGCAACCGGCCCTGGAGGTTTGCAATGCCCTGGCCGTCACGTCGGAGCTAGGGCCGTATCGCAGGCAAGTGCCGGTCAAGCCTCGCTGTCCCTCAGGTGCTGCAATGGCGATACGCCGTAGAACCGGCTGTATTCGCGGGTGAACTGCGAGCGGCTCTGGTAGCCGACCGCGAACCCCGCATTACCGATGTTATGGCGTTCGATCTGGATCAGCCGACGTGCCTCGTGCAGGCGGAACTGCTTTTGATACGGCATGGGGGTGAGACCGGTGATGGCCTTGAAGTGATGATGCAGCGAGGACTCGCTCATCCCCACTTGGCCGGCCAGTTCCGGTATGCGCAAGGGTTGCATGTAGTGTTTGCGCAGCCAGTCGATCGCCCGGGTGATGCCATTGGTCGAACTGTCCACCACCGCCAGTTGCAGCAGGCGGCGGCCATAGGGGCTGGATAACAGTCGATAGATGATTTCTTGCTCGATCAGGGGCGCCAGCGACTGGATATCGCCAGGAGCATCCAGCAGACGCAGCAGGCGCAGTGTCGCGTCGAGCAGTCCGGGGTTCAGCCGATCGACTACCACGCTGCACGCCTCGTGGGTGGTCGAAGGATGGGGCGGAATGTCCATCCGGGCGAGCACCTCGTGCAGGCGCTCGGGGGTGATCGCCATGCCAAGACTGAGGCAGGGCTGGTCTTCGCTGGCCTCGACGACGTGGAAGGCCACGGGAACGTCGAATGACACGAACAGGTAGTCGCCTTGGGCGAAGTGGCGGATCGTTTCTCCCAACTGGATGCTCATGCGGCCTTGTACCACCATGCCAAAGGACGGCGACTGCGGGCAGCGCAGCGCCGTCTGGCACGTGCTATGGCGGGCCACTTCCAGGCTGTGGTTGGCCGTGCAGTGGACTCCTTCGCCGACGGCATGGCGAGCGACGAGCTGGGTGATTTCCTTGAGCGCGCTGGTATTCATGGCTGATCACTGATCGGTAGAGGTGATCTGCGAATCTTATCCGTAGCGAGATCCATTCCTGTGCTCGTTTGCAGGATAAGGCACAATTCTCGGAGAATTGGCGCAATCCGTCCCTGGGCCGGCTCAAGGAAAGGGGGAACTCTTGCCTCAAGCCGGATCGCATCCCCGGCGCTCAACGGGGATTCCTGGCTCAGGCGTCAGGCCAGGTCGGCGGCGGCATCGCTGGCCTGGCGCCGTCCGCCCAGCCACACCAGCAACAGCCCCGCCGCCGCCAGCAGGCCGCCGGCCACCGGGACCGCGGCGTAGCCCAGGCCCTGGCTGATGACGGCACCGCCGAGCGCGGCACCCACCGCATTGCCCAGGTTGAAGGCGCCGACGTTGATCGACGAGGCCAGGCCGGGCGCTTCGGCCGCGGCGATCATCACCCGCATCTGCAGCGGCGGCACCACGGCGAAGGTGAACATGCCCCAGACCAGCAGCGCCAGGGCGGCGGTGACATGATTGCCCAGTACCAGCGGCATCGACACCATGATCACCGCCAGCACGCCGAGGAAGAGCCGTGCCGAGCCATCCAGCGACCAATCGGCCAGGCGCCCGCCGAGGCTGTTGCCCAGGGTGAAGCCGACCCCGATCAGCACCAGGCCCAGAGTGACGAAGCTGTCCGAGGCACCGGTCAACTGTGCCAGGACCGGGGCGACATAGGTGTAGAGAGTGAACATGGCGCCAGCGCCCAGCACCGTGGTGGCCATGGCCAACAGCACGTTGGGCCGGGCAATCACCGCCAGTTCACGGCGGACATGAGGCACGCTGCCACGCTCGCCCTTGGGCAGGGCGTACCATAGTGCGGCGATGGCCAGCAGGCCCAGCACCGCGGTACCGGCGAAAGCCATGCGCCAGCCGACCTGCTGGCCGAGCCAGGTGGCCGCCGGCACACCGCCGATGTTGGCGATGGTCAGGCCCATGAACATGGTGGCCACGGCGCTGGCTTGCTTGTCCTTGGGCACCACGCTGGCCGCCACCACCGCACCGAGGCCGAAGAAGGCGCCATGGTTGAGGCTGGTGACCAGGCGCGAGGCGAGCAGGGTGTAGTAGTCCGGCGCCAGGGCCGAGAGCAGGTTGCCGAGGGTGAAGATGCCCATCAGCATCATCAGTGCCGCGCGCTTGCCGAAGCGGCTGAACAACAGGGTCATGATCGGCGCGCCGACCATCACGCCGATGGCATAGGCGGTGACCAGCATGCCGGCGCTGGGAATGCTCGCGCCGACGCCTTCGGCGATCACTGGCAACAGGCCCATGGGGGTGAATTCGGTGGTGCCGATACCGAAGGCGCCGATGGCCAGGGCGAAGAGAACGCGTCCGGGTTTCATTGTGCGCACTCCTGGCTGGCGAGGGCGGTCAAGGAGCCCTGCATGCGATAGAAACTCAGGTCGCTGGCGGTGAAGAAGGCCTGGGAATGGCCACGGGCGAAGTCGTCGACATGTACCACGGTGGCGCCGTCGGCTTCTTGCCAGGAGATCACGTAGACGCCGTCGGCGATTTGTCGCCATTGGCAGGCGGCTTCGCCGCTGGCTCCGGCGTAGGGGCCGGAGACGATGGCGTAGCGAATGCTCAGGCCATCGCTTGCATAGATGTTATGGGCTACCAGGCCGTCGTAGGCGACCTGGTAGCTACGACCGGCGAAGGCCGGCACCAGGGTGGAACTGCTCATGAAATGGCCTCCGGTTGTGGGTGGGATGCAGTCGCAGCAGTGGCATGGAATGGTGGCAGTACGTACTCGGCGATCTCCCGCAGGGTTTCATCCAGTGGTCGTACGTTGCGTCGCAGGTGCAGGCCGACATGGTCGACGCCGGCTGCGCGCAGGGCATTGAGTTCGGCGATCAGCGCGTTGCGGCCACCATGGAAACCGAAGCGCCAGCGGCGCAGGGGTTCGTCGGCACGTTCGGCCAGGTCCAGGTGGATGAAACTGCTGTAGGGCTTGTTGCCCGCCACCGAGCGCCAGGCGGCAACGCGTCGCTGGTGGTCCTCGGGGGGGCCGGGGTAGGCCAGGCAGCCATCCATGTGGCTGCCGATCCAGGCCGGGCTTTGCTGGGCCAGGCCCGCCACCAGCAAGGGCAGGGGCGAGGTACTGGCTGGCAGCACGGCCATGCCCTCGGGCAGGTGGCCGTTGGCGCCGTCCTTGAGCAGGGCGACCTGCTCGCGGAAGGTATGGCCGCGCCCCTCGAAATCCCGCCCGAACAGTGGGTACTCCACCGGCCGGTCACCGCTGGCCACGCCCAGCAGCAGGCGATTGCCGCTCAGGCGTTGCAGGCTGTTGGCCGACTTCAGGGTCAGCAACGGCTCGCGAATCGGCAAGACCACGGCAGCGGTACCCAGCAGGATGTCGCGGGTGACCCCGGCCAGGTAGCCGAGGTAGGAGAACACCTCGAACACTTGGGCGGCATCGCCGAACGCCGGGTCATACAGCGGCACATCGCGGATCCACAGGGCGCGAAAACCCAGGCGGTCGGCCAGTTGCGCCAGGTAGGCATGCTGCTTGAGGTCGGGCTCGCCGGGCAGGCGGCCAGCTTGGCGCCGGGCCTGGTCGCCGGATGGGGTCCAGTCATGGTCCAGCGGTGCTTCCAGGCCGATGCTGAAACCACCGGCGGTCAGGCGTTCGAGGGGCGTGGTCATGGCATCAGTCCCAGATTGGCGCCAGGCCGTCAGGGCTGACTTCGCGGCCATTGCGTTCAAGGGTGGCGATACGCGCCATGTCTTGCTCGTCCAGGCGCAGGCTGCGGGCGAGCAGGTTGCTGGCCAGGTTCTCTGGCTTGGTGGACGACGGGATCACCGCATAGCCCAGTTGCAGCGCCCAGGCCAGGGCGACTTGGGCCACGGTGGCCTGGTGCTTGGCGGCGATCTCGGCCAATACCGGGTCCTTGAGTACCTTGCCGTAGGCCAGGGTCATGTAGGAGGTGACGCTGATCCCTTGTTCCTTGAGGAACGCAGTGAGCTTACCGCCTTGCAGGTAGGGGCTGAGCTCGATCTGGTTGGTGGCGATCTGCTCTTTGCCGACCACGGCGATGGCTTGCCTGGTCAGTTCGATGTTGAAGTTGGAAACACCGATCTGGCGGGTCAGGCCCAGTTTCTTGGCCTCCAGCAAGGCTTCCATGTATTCGGCCAGCTCGACGCCGTTGCCCGGGGCCGGCCAATGGATCAGCAGCAGGTCGACATAGTCGGTGCGCAGCTTGCCCAGGCTGTCGCGCAGGCTGGCAACCAGCTTGTCGGCGGCGTAGTTGTCGACCCAGATCTTGGTGGTGATGAACAGTTCGCCGCGGGCTACGCCGCTTTCGGCGATCGCCTGGCCGACATCGGCTTCGTTACCGTAGATCTGCGCGGTGTCGATCGCGCGATAGCCCAGGGCCAACGCCGACTTCACCGAATCGATGACCGCCTGGCCGGTCAGGCGGAAAGTACCGAGGCCAAAGGATGGAATACTCATGGATTTGCTCCTAGTGATTGTTGCGTACGATGATCGGTGCGTTGGCTGCCGCAGCTTATGGCCCGCGGCTCAGCGATCGCTTGGATGCGGCGTAGTATGGCCACCGCCCGGTGGCGGATTAAGCCGTCGGCGCACCAAAGTCCTTTGACTTGAAGTCACGAATCAACGCCAGCGCTGTGTACTTTCGACATGGATGGATCGGGGAGGAGGGCGCGTTGCCGATAGATGCCGGGGCCGCTGTATCATCGCTGCAAACAATAATCAGGAAGCCAGGCCGATGATCGGGTTCACCTTTCGCCAGCTCGAATACTTTGTCGCGGCCGCGGAGCAGGGCAGCGTCAGCGCCGCTGCCAGGGCCATGCACATCTCCCAGCCCTCGGTGTCCCTGGCGATCGCGCAACTGGAGACGGCACTTGGCGAAAAGCTCTTTCATCGCCAGGTCAGCCGGGGCATGGAGTTGACTCCGGCGGGCCGCAAGCGCCTGGAACAGGCACGGGACATCCTGGGCCGGGCGGGGGCCATGGTCGGCGTCGAGGATCACCAGGCCGGGCTGCGCGGCAACCTGAGCCTGGTGTGCTTCCAGGACCTGGGACCGTATTTCACCCCACGCCTGCTGGCGGGCTTTCGCCAGCGTCACCCTGACGTCTCGATCACCCTGTTCGAGAGCGACCTGGCGGGCGTCAATCGACGCTTGCTGGAAGGGCAGGCGGAGCTGGCCCTGACCTATGGAATGGGCCTGAGCCCTAACATCCAGGCCCGGGAGCTGGAGCGCCTGATGCCCTACGCCCTGCTGCCAGTGGGTCACCCCCTGGCCGCCCAGGAGCAGGTTTCTCTGGTGGACCTGGCCGCCGAGTGCCTGATCCTGGAGGACATCGCCCGTACCCGCGAGTACTTCCTGTCGTTGTTCTGGGCACACGACCTGCAGCCGGCGTCATTGCAACTGACCCAGACCTTCGAGATGCAGCGCGGCCTGGTGGCCCATGGGTATGGCGTGGCGCTGTCCTGCACGCGGCCGGTGGGCGATCGCAGCTATGACGGCCAGCCCCTGGCCTGTCGGCCGTTGCTGGAGGCCGTCAGTCCGCAGCCGGTGGTGCTGGCTCAGTCCAGCGCCATGCGCCCGTCGCCGGTGGCCCAGGCCTTCCAGGAATGGGCCAGCCAGCAGTTTGCCTGCTAGGGCGAGGGGTCGGCCGGGACCGGCTTGCTCGCGGCGCCCGGCTGCTTGCCGCCCCGGGCGATGCATAGCCAGTAGCCGATGGACAGCAGCACCAGCCAGCCCAGCCCGACGAACAACGAAGTGCGGGTATCGGGGAACCAGGCCAGGACGCCGAAGATGAACAGCATGAAGGCGATGCCCAGGGCCGGCCCGACCGGCCAGAGTGGCACCGGGAAGACCAGGGCGGCGACCTGCTCGGGCGTCATGCGCCGGCGCATCATGACTTGCGACAGCAGGATCATCAGCCAGACCCAGACGATGGAGAAGGTCACCACCGCCACCAGGATCAGGAACAGATTCTCAGGTGCCAGGTAGTTGAGCAGGACCCCGATCAGCAAGGCTACGCACATGATCGCGACCGTCATCCAGGGCACCCCGAAACGCGACAACCTGGCGAAGCTCGTCGGCGCCTGGCCGTTCTCGGCCATGCCGTACATCATGCGTCCGGCGGCGAAGATATCGCTGTTGATGGCCGAGATCGCCGCCGAGATCACCACGATGTTCAGCAAGGCCGCCGCCGACTCGATACCCAGGGCACTGAAGATCTGCACGAACGGACTGCCTTCGCTACCCACCTTGGACCATGGGTAGATCGCCATCAGCACGAATAGGGTCAGCACGTAGAACAGCAGGATCCGCAGCGGTACCGAGTTGACGGCCTTGGGTATCGCCCGCTGCGGTTCCCTGGCCTCGCCGGCGGTGACGCCGATCATCTCGACGCCGCCAAAGGCGAACATCACCACGGTGAACGAGGCGACCAGTCCGCCGATGCCATTGGCGAAGAACCCGCCATGGCTCCACAGGTTGCTGAAGCCGGACTGGACCTGGGCCGAACCGCCGGGCTGGATGCCCAGCAGCAGGATCGCGATGCCACCGACAATCATCGAGACAATGGCGGTGACCTTGAGCAGCGACAGCCAGAATTCCATTTCCCCGAAGACCTTGACGCTGCACAGGTTCAGCGCGGCGATGCCGCACACGATGCCCAGGACCCAGATCCAGCGGGGCGTATCGGGAAACCAGAAACCCATGTAGATACCGAACGCGGTGACATCGGCCAGGCACACCACCAGCATCGAGAAGGCATAGCTCCAGCCGGTGAGAAAGCCGGGAAAGCGTCCCAGGTACTGGCTGGTGTAGTGCCCGAAGGACCCCGACACCGGTTCGCGCACGGCCATTTCGCCCAGGGCGCGCATCATGATGTAGATGGCCGCGCCACCGATCAGGTAGGCCAGCAGGACCGAAGGACCGGCCAATTGGATCGCCGCGGCGGAACCGTAGAACAACCCGGTGCCGATGGCCGAACCCAGGGCCATGAAACGAATATGACGGGTGCTCAGGCCCCGCCGCATGGAGGGCTGTTTATCGTTCATCTCAAGTCACTCCTGATTGTTCTTATTATTCGGGTGTCAACTGCCGATGATGAAACGCGAGGGGCCGGTATTCCTGTTCCGGCAATGGATGAGGGGGAGGCAGGCAGGGCTATTAACTGGGCAAACGCCGGGGCTGGCAACCGGTTGGTTATATAAAGTGCCTATATTGATGAATAAGTAATCTGTCGTTTACGGGAAAAGTTCAGGGCCTCGATACTGGGCTTCATTAAAACAACAAATAGAGGCTGATGTGATGAACCGGCAGATCGAAGAGTTTCAGCGCGATGGCGCCATTGTCCTGCGTGGAGTCTTTGGCGACTGGATCGAGCGCTTGCGCGAAGGTTTCGAGCAGAACCTGGCCGAACCCAGCGCCTTCGCCATCGAGAACGTCGGCAGTGGCGAAGGTGGGCGCTTCTTCGAGGACTACTGCAACTGGCAGCGTATCCCGGCCTTCCAGGACTTCGTGCTGAACTCGCCGGCGGCGGCCATCGCCGGGCAGTTGATGGCATCGCAACAAGTGCAGGTCTTCCATGACCACATCCTGGTCAAGGAGCCCGGCACCTCCAAGCCCACGCCCTGGCACCAGGACCTGCCTTACTACTGCGTCGACGGCTTGCAGACGGCCAGCTACTGGATTCCCCTGGACCCGGTGACCCGCAGCAACACCCTGAGCGTGGTCCTGGGCTCGCATCGCTGGCCCAAGCCGGTACGGCCCAAGAGCTGGGCCAGCAACCAGGACTTCTACGGCGCCACCGACGACCACACCGGCGAGAGCCTGTTCATGGACATGCCGGACGTGGACAACGGCCAGTACCCGATACTCTCCCCGGAGCTGCAACCGGGGGACGCCATCGTCTTCGACTTCCGCACCGTGCATGGCGCCGCCGGCAACACCGGGAGCGGCCGTCGACGGGCGTTCTCCACCCGGTTCATGGGCGACGACGTACGTTACATCCAGCGCCCGGGGCGTACCTCGCCGCCCTTTCCCGGCATCGACCTGAACGACGGTGATCGCATGCGCGAAGACTGGTTCCCGGTGGTCTGGCGGCGTGGGTGATCGCAAGGCCAGCGCAGCGCCTGCATGGCGCAGCGCCTAGCTAATCTCCATGCCTGTGGGGTTGGCCGCCAGTGTCGCCACTAGTCCTGGCAGACAGGGCGCAGCCATTGCAGCAAGCTGCGGCTGCGCGCGCGCAGAGGGCTGTTCTGCCACTGGTAGACCGCCAGCGCCTCCTCGATCTTGATCGACTGTTGGAACGGGCGGATCAGCTCGCCGTTATCGATCATTTTCTCGGTGGTGCGGCGCCAGCCCAGGGCGAAGCCGAAGCCTTCGACACAGGCCTGCATCATCACCGGGTAGCTGTCGAAGAACTTGCCCCGGGTCTCGTCCAGAAGCGCGAGTCGGTAGCGGGCCAGCCACTGGGCCCAGGTCATCCAGTCCTGGGGAACCACCCAATGATGCAGCAGTGGCAGTTCGGCCAAGTGCTCCAGGGTCCGGGCCGCGGCAGGCAACTGCTGCCAGTAGCCCGGGCTGCAGACCGGAAAGATCTCGTCGCTGATGGTGAACAGCCGGGAATGGCCGCCCGAGGGGCGCCCGGTGGATTGGATGGCGATATCGAACTTCTCGGTGACCTCGGTGATGGGGGCGGTGGAGGCATTCAGGCGAGTATCGATCTCGGGGAATCGCTGGTGGAACAGCGCCAGCTTGGGGGTCAGCCAGTAGAAGGCCTCGCAAAGCTGGACCGTCAGCGCGACTTCCCGGGCGTCCCGTTTCTTGCGCAGTTCCTCGGTCTTGGTGGCTAGCCCCAGCAGGGAGGATCTGACTACATCGCGAAATTCCCTGCCTGTCGCGGTCAGGAATACCGCGCGATTTCTGCGGGTGAACAGGGTGACGTCCAGGTATTCCTCCAGGGCACGGATCTGCTTGCTGATGGCTGCCTGCGTCAGGTTCAGCTCTTGCGAGGCCTTGGAGAAGCTCTGCAGGCGCGCGGCCGCCTCGAAGGGCACGAGGCTGGAGAGGGGCGGGAGCGAGCGTTTGAAATTGTCCATAACTTTGGTTCCTCCTGCTTAACCACAAGTCGCTTTAACCGCGCTGGATGCGTGAGCAGAATCTGTCGGCACATCCAGAAGGGAGACAGCAGGAGCGCAAGCATGAACGTTTCGTCCGTGGAGAACCGTCAGAGCATCATCATAGTGGTCGGTTCGGTTTTCTTGTTGTCCGTTTCGGATGCCATCATCAAGGCTGCAAGCGCGCAGATTTCGTTATGGCAGCTCAATGTCATCCGCTCCTTGCTGGCGGTGGTGATGCTGGCCGCGCTGGTGCTGCTACGCAACGGCAAGGACAGCCTATGGCCGCAGTCCCCAGGCTGGGCGACGCTCAGGGGGCTCCTGCTGGCCCTGATGTGGATCGCTTTTTATGCCGCCTTGCCGTTCATTACCCTGACCATGGCGGCGCTGGCCATCTATACGACACCGCTGTTCATCACATTGTTCTCCTCCATCTATCTGAAAGAGCGGATTACCCCGCGCAAGTGGTTCTCCATCGTCCTGGGGTTCGCCGGGGTGCTGGTCACCCTCAATCCTACGGCGGACGACTTCAGTTCCTATGCCTTGCTGCCGATCCTCGCGGCCATTCTCTACGCCCTGGCAGCGGTGGTGACCAAGGGCAAGTGCGCGGACGAGGACGCCATGGTGCTGGCCATGTTGATGAACCTGGTGCTGTTGGCCAGCGGCCTGCTCGGCAGCCTGTTGATCGCCATGGCCGGGCCCCTGGAGCCGCAGCAGGGGCAATTGCGTTTCCTCTTGGGCGACTGGTCGTACATGCAGTTGGCCGACTGGACGTTGATGGTCTTGCTCGCGGTGCTGATGGTGCTGGTCAGCACCGGTATCGCCAGGGCCTACCAGATCGGCGAGCCCAGCATCATCGGCGCGTTCGACTACACCTACCTGGTCTTCGCCATTCTCTGGGGAGTCCTGGTGTTCGAAGAGTCCTTGAATGCCCGGATCGTCACCGGGCTTGTCATGATCCTGATGTCCGGATTCGTCCTGTTCAAGCGCCCCGCTTAGCGCAGGGCGCGCAGAGAATCCTTAGGAACGGGGTATTGCCCCTGCGGTCGAATCTTCCAGATGCGCAGGGCAGGTTGTCCTGCGGATGTTCCCGTCACTGCCTTGCAGGAGGTCGTCATGGCCCGAGCGATCTGGAAGGGCGCCATCAGCTTCGGGCTGGTGCATATCCCGGTGTCCCTCAATAGCGTGGTCGCCAGCCGTGGGCTGGATTTCGACTGGCTGGACAAGCGCAGCCTGGAGCCGGTGGGCTATCGGCGGATCAACAAGGTCAGCGGCGAGGAACTGCAGCCGCAGCAGATCGTCAAGGGTATCGAGTACCAGAAGGGGCGCTACGTGGTGCTCGGCGAAGACGAGATCCGCCAGGCCCGGCCCGCGGCCACCCAAACCATCGATATCTTCTCCTTCATCGCTGCCGCGGAGATTCCCCAGCAGCAATTCGACACGCCCTATTACCTGAGTCCCGACCGGCGCGGCGGCAAGGTCTATGCCTTGCTGCGCGAAACCCTGAAGGCCACGGACAAGGTCGCGCTGGCCCGGGTGGTGCTGCATACCCGGCAACACCTGGCCCTGGTGCGGGCGCTGGAGGATGCACTGGTGTTGATCACCCTGCGTTGGCCCGACGAAGTACGCAGTCTTGCGGGGCTGGAGTTGGACAGCAGCGTGACCCGGCCCAAGCTCGACAAGCGCGAGCTGCAGATGGCCAAGCGGCTGGTGGAGGACTTGAGCGGCCACTGGGAGCCTGGGCTATATCACGATGATTTCACGGACAGCATCATGGCCCTGGTGCAGGAGAAGGCCCGCAAGGGCCGGATCGCCACAGTGCCCATGGGGCAGGCGGCGCAGGACAAGAGTGCCGATATCCTCGACCTTACCGAACTGCTCAAGCGCAGCCTCGGTGGTGGCAAGGCCAAGCCGGACAGGCCGGTCAAGCGCACCCGACGGCGGGCGTCCTAGTCCAGGCAGGTCTGGCCAGGCAGCAGACAACCGTCGGTAGGCCTGGCCGGCAAGTGCCTTGAACTTCTCCCAGGGCACCGTCTCCACCGTTACAGGTCCCTGGCCTTGTCGGCCATCGGGCACGCCACACGTGGAGCAGCGCCATGGCCAGACCGCTATCGCAATACCGCAATAAACGTGACTTCCAGGCCACCCCCGAGCCAGTGGGCCGTCGGCCCCGTGGCAGGCCGGCGCAGGCCCTGCAGTTCTGCGTGCAAAAACACGATGCCAGCCACCTGCACTACGACTTTCGCCTGGAACTGGACGGCACCCTGAAAAGCTGGGCCATTCCCAAGGGACCTTCGCTGGACCCCGGGGTGCGCCGCCTGGCCGTGCATGTCGAGGACCATCCCCTGGACTACGCCAGCTTCGAAGGGCATATCCCCGAAGGCCACTATGGCGCGGGCGAGGTGATTGTCTGGGACCGCGGCAGCTGGTTTCCCGAGGGCGACCCCCACGAGGGTTATGCCCGGGGCAAGCTGCGCTTTCGCTTGCAAGGCGAGAAGCTCGGAGGCTGGTGGAACCTGTTTCGTACCCGCCTGGCAGGCAAGAAGGAACAATGGCTGCTGGTCAAGTCCGCCGATGACCAGGCCCGTGCCGAAGCGGAGTACGACATCCTCCAGGCGCAGCCGCACAGCGTGCTCAGCGCGCGCACCCTGGCGCCGCGCCAGGCATCGGCGTCCACTTCCCGGCCCAGGTCTGGGAGCAGGGCACGCTCCACGTACCAGGAGTTACCGGGCTCGCTCAAGCCGCAGTTGGCCACTTTGGTGGACACGCCGCCGGCGGGCGACTGGCTCTATGAAATCAAGTTCGACGGCTACCGCATGCTGGCCCGTATCGAAGGAACGCAAGTGCAACTGCTGACCCGCAGCGGCCTGGACTGGACGGCCAGGATGCCCAACCAGGCCCGGGCCCTGGCCGAGCTGGGACTGGAATCGGCATGGCTGGACGGCGAGATGGTGGTGTTGGATGCCGACGGTGTGGCCGACTTCCAGGCCTTGCAGAACGCCTTCGATGCCGGGGCCGACCAGGACATCCTCTACTACCTGTTCGATGTGCCCTTTCTCAATGGCGTGGACCTGCGCCAGCGACCGCTGCACGAGCGCCGCGCTGCGCTCAAGGCACTGCTGGCCAACAACCGCGCGGCGGCGCTGCGCTATTCCGAGACTTTCGACCAGCCTGTGCAGCAGCTGTTGGCCGGCGCCTGCCAGATGCACCTGGAGGGCCTGATCGGCAAGCGCCCCGACAGCCCCTATGTCAGTCGGCGCAGCGGCGACTGGATCAAGCTCAAGTGCCAGCAACGCCAGGAATTCGTGATCCTCGGCTACACCGATCCCAAGGGCAGCCGCAGTGCCCTGGGCGCGCTGTTGCTGGGGCTGCACGACCCGGACCGGGGCGGCTTGCGTTACGCCGGCAAGGTCGGCACCGGCTTCAGCAGCGCTTCCCTCCAGCACTTGCTCCAGCGGTTGCGACCGTTGGAAACATCCCGGCCGGTGTTGGATAAAGCGCCCGCGGGGGTGCCTGCGGCCACCGTGCACTGGGTGCAGCCGCGCTTGCTGGCGCAAGTCTCTTATAGCCAGATGACCCGTGAAGGGGTGGTACGCCACGGTGTCTTCCATGGCCTGCGCGATGACAAGCCGGCCACTGGCGTGGTCCTGGAGCGAGCGGCACCAGCCCCAGCGGCCAGCCCAGCAGCCGATGGCTTGCGCATGACCCATGGCGAGCGTGTGGTCGATACCGTAAGCGGTGCCACCAAGCTTAAGGTGGCCGAATACTATGCCCGGGTGGCGCAGTGGATCCTGCCCCACCTGCAGCAGCGCCCGGTGGCGCTGGTGCGTGCTCCCCAAGGCCTGGCGGGAGAGCTGTTCTTCCAGAAGCACGCCGCGCAACTGGCGATTCCCGGCTTGCGGACCTTTACCAAGGCCCAGGCAGGCCAGGCGGCCATGGTCATCGAGGGGCTGCCAGCGCTGCTGGGCGCGGTGCAGATGAACACCCTGGAACTGCATACCTGGAACGCCACCAGCAAGGACTTCGACCGGCCTGATCGCCTGGTGCTCGACCTCGATCCGGACCCGACGTTGCCCTGGAAGAGCATGGTCGAGGCCTGCCAGCTGACCCTGGCGCTGCTTGACGAGCTGGACTTGCGAGCCTTTATCAAGACCAGCGGGGGCAAGGGCCTGCATCTGCTGGTGCCGTTAGCGCGGCGGGCCGGTTGGGACGAGGTCAAGGCCTTCAGCCAGGCAATGGTCCAGCACCTGGCGGGGTTGTTTCCCGAGCGCTTGTCGGCGGTGTCCGGGCCGCGCAACCGGGTGGGCAGGATCTTCATCGATTACCTGCGCAACGGGCGGGGAGCGACCACGGTCTGCGCCTATTCCCTGCGGGCCCGGGAAGGCCTGCCGGTCTCGGTGCCGGTGCACCGTGACGAATTGCAGCAGCTGCGTGGAGCGGGGCAGTGGACCCTGGCCGACCTGGCGCGACGCCTGGATGAAACCACCGACCCCTGGGCCGGCTATGCCGCCACCCGCCAATCGATCACCCTGGCGATGCGGCGAAAGCTTGGAATGGACGAGCCGCCAGCTTGAGTCCGCCGGGATCCTGGAACCGTATACACCGAGGGTGGTCATTGCTTCTATGCTTTTACGGCGCTGGTGCGACCTGAAGGGGCCAGCCAGTATCGATCCACATCGTCACCCGTGGTCATCGAGGACACCGCCGGGACAGTTGCAGCGGACCAGGATGGCCACGGGATCCAGCAAGGAGCCTCCATGCGACTCGCCAATTTCATTCTCATCCACATGGAATCGATCTTGCTGGAATGGGAGAGGTTCGCCAGATCCATCGAAACCCCTTATCCGACCCAGGATGCCCGCGGCCTGAGAAACCAGGCGGCGGATATTCTCAGGGGCATCGCCCACGACATGCTCACCCCGCAGAACGATGCGCAGCAGTTCGAGAAGTCCCAGGGCCGTGGCCCGGTCGTCCAGGCTGATACGGCAGCGCAGAATCACGCCCAGGCGCGCTGGTCGGCGGGCTTCACCTTGAACCAGATGGTTGCCGAGTACCGGGCCTTGCGGGCCAGCGTGTTGCGCTTGTGGCTGTGCGACGAGTTGGAAGCCAAAGCCACCCGTACCGACGACATGCTGCGTTTCAACGAGGCCGTCGACCAGGCGCTCACCCAGTCCATCGCTTCCTTCGAGGCGGCCCTGGAGCAGACCCGCAAGCTGTTCCTGGGCATTCTCGGCCATGACTTGCGAACCCCCTTGGGAGCGGTGCTGATGGGCGCCGACCTGCTGGCGCGATCGGTGGCCGAAGGCCGCCAGCAGCACCTGGCGCTGCAGATCGGCGCCAGCGTGCGCCGGGCCAACCGGATCGTCGACGACCTGCTGGACCTGGCGCGGAGCAACCTGGGGGAGGGTATTCGGATCCGCAAGGAGCGCATCGAGTTGACGGCGCTCTGTGCCCAGATCATCGATGAGGTGCGCGCTTGCTATCCCGAGGTGTGCATCCGGTTCGAGCAATGCCAGCCGCTCAACGGATTGTTCGATCCCGGGCGCATGGGCCAGGTCTTGGCCAACCTGCTGGGCAATGCCGTGCAGCACGGCGATAGCTGCCAGCCCATCGAGGTGCGCTTGGAGCGTGATGCGTCTGCGATCTGCGTTGAGGTGCACAATCAGGGCGAGCCCATCGCCGCCGAGGCGCTGCCGCTGCTGTTCAACGCCGGTGGCAGTGGTTACGAGCGCGGTGTTTCTTCAGGGCTGGGCCTGGGCCTGTTCATCGCCGCGCAGATCGTGGCGGGGCACGATGGGCACATCGAGGTGCGATCTACTCGAGAGCAAGGAACGACGTTCCGGGTCAGGATCCCGGCAACGCTGGACTGAATGAAGGGCGCAAGGGCCGCAGCCCTTGCGCAGTCACCTCAGGTATCAGCTGCGGCCATGCCCACCGCCACTGTGCTGACCACCCTTCTTGCCGGCCTCGGAGGCCTTTTCACGGTCATTGGCAAAATTGCCGCCGGAAGCGTGACCGCCTTTTTTCCCGGCTTCGGATGCTTTTTCGCGATCGTTGGCGAAGTTGCCCGGGTTGTTATTGCCTTTAGTCGTCATGATGATTTCCTCTTGGTGATGAAATATCGGCGCTCACTGCATAGTGAGCATTAACTGGGAGTTCGGGAAAATTCCCAAGGTCGAAAAATATCCCCGCTGTGGCGATGAATGGTATTGGCTGGCCATTGGCTAGTTATTTTTCTTGATGGGTTTTTATAAATAAGCGGTATTTGAGTAACTGGCGTGCATAAGTAAACACCCATATGGATGCATACGCTGTCCATATGGGTGATTCGATATTCGGTCATTATCGGAACATTGAATCTTGAACTTGTGCCAGACAGGTTTTTCTACTGATTTACTACCAGCCTTTTTGTCGCAGGTGTGCCATGAATAACTTAATCAACGTCTCCCGGATAACCCTCTTGCTCGCTTGTCTGCTGGCCCTGCAGGGCTGCTTCGAAAATAGCGGGGACCAGGACAAGGACCATTCCAAGGCCTCGGTCCAGATGAGCGAGCCCGAATCCCGGGACAACGGAAACCGCGACGCCGGCGGCCAGCCATAGCAGCGCCCGAAGGGGGAGCCAGAACGATGCCTGAGCGGTCCATCAGCCGAAGGGTCGTGGCCCACTGCCACGCTGGTGCTGCGTTGCATGAGCGCCAGACCAACCTCAACCTGGCCCGCTGGCTGGCCGAGATCCTTGGCTGGCCGTTCGACGGTGCCTGGCAAGACCCCATGCCGCGCACTGGCATGTACCTGGTACCTACGCGCACTCTGATCGGCGAGCAGCGGCGTGAATTGGGCATCACCGGGGTCCAGGACCTGCTGGGAGGCCATGTGCAGCAGGCGTTCATGGCCAGCAAGGCCATTTCCCATCCGCTGCCCCGGCGCACCGGTTATCGCCCAGTCGGTTGGAACCCGCAATTCTGCCGTCAAGTGCGCCAGGTGGTGCTGCCGGGACTGACAGTGTTCGATATCGCCGATGCCCGGCGTATCGCCCGCCAGTACCTGGGCCCGGCCCAATTGCGGGTCAAGCAGGTCCAGGCCAGCGGCGGAACGGGACAGGTGGTGCTGCGCACTGCCCAGGACCTGGAGCATTGGCTGGGGCAACTGGACCCCGATACCTGCCGTGCGGGCCTGGTACTGGAGGAGAACCTGCACCAGACCCGCACCTATAGCGTGGGCCAGGTCTTGATCGACGGCTTGCTGATCAGCTATCACGGGCGCCAGTCCCAGCAGCCCAACCAGCGCGGCGAGCCGGTGTACGCCGGTTCCCAGCTGTGGTTGGCGCGTGGGGGGTATGCCCAGTTGCTACAGCATGACCTGGAGCCCGAGGTGCGCCAGGCGGTGGAGCATGCACGGGCCTACGACGCGGCGGCCACGGCCTGCCTGCCGGGGTTCTTCGCTTCGCGGCGCAACTACGACGTGATAGGCGGGCTGGGCCACGATGGCCGGTTCCGGCTCGGAGTGCTGGAGCAGTCGTGGCGCGTGGGCGGGGCCACGGGAGCGGAACTGGCGGCCCTGCAGGTGTTTCGCCAGCAGCCGCAGGTGGATTGGCTGCGGGCCGAGACCTGCGAGACGTGCCAGGAACAATTGCTGCCTCCAGGCGCCGTGCTGTTGTATCGCGGGCCTGACGAGGCGGGTGGCTTTCTACTCAAGTATGCGCAGGTGCAGGCCCATGGCGGTTAACAGCGAACAGGTCCTGATCGATGTCCAAGCGGAACGACTGGCGGGCAATCTGCTCAGCCCCAAGGTCCGGGTGCCCGGCGTGTTGTTCGTCCACGGCTGGGGCGGGAGCCAGGAACGCGACCTCAACCGGGCCCGGGGCATCGCCGGCCTGGGCTGCCTGTGCCTGACTTTCGACCTGCGTGGCCACGGTGCGGCCAACCAGCGCCAGGCCCAGGTATCGCGCGAAGACGGCTTGCAGGACGTGCTCGCCGCCTACGACCACCTGGTGGCGCATCCGACGGTCGATCCGATGGCCGTGGCGGTGGTCGGTACCAGCTACGGCGGCTACCTGGCCACCCTTCTCAGCCAGCTGCGCCGAGTACGCTGGCTGGCGCTCCGGGTTCCGGCCATCTATCGCGATCGTGACTGGCTGGTGCCCAAGCGGGCCCTGGATCGCGAGGATCTCAAGCGCTATCGGGCCAGCCCCATCGATATACAGGGTAACCGGGCACTCAAGGCTTGTGCCGGGTTTCAGGGAGACGTGCTGCTGGTCGAGTCCGAGCACGACGAACATGTGCCCCATGCCACCATCATGAGTTATCGGGCGGCTTTCCAGCGCAGTCACTCGCTGACCCATCGCATCATCGACGATGCCGACCACGCGCTTTCCAGCGAGGCCTCACAGGAGGCCTACACCACGATCCTGGTGGATTGGGTCACGGAAATGGTGGTCGGCGAACGCCTGAGCATCAGCCCCAGGGTCTGAGGGCGGTTCCGCAGCGCTGCATGGCCCGTCTGATGCTCAGCCACTGGGCCAAGGCTTCACGGCGCTTGCCGTCCGCCCGGCTCTTGGCCTGGGAGTAGCGGGCCCAGACCTGCTTGTCACAGGCACCTCGGCCGATGATCTGGTAGGCCAGGTCGTCCAGCCGGTCGGCCTCGTAGAACAGTCGGGTGTTTTCAGCTATTTCCGCGTCCCAGTCCCGGGCGCTTGGTTTCTTGGTGGCTTGGCGTTTCATTTCTGTCCCTGCTCAGACCAACGAAGCGGGGCCGAATGGAACCACTTGACGTCGGTTATCCCGTACTTTTCCGCCATTGGCCTGGAGACCTTCTTTACCGGGTCGCGATCGGACTTCGGAATGATCCCGACGCCCGCATCACAACTGGCCCAGTGCCAAGCCTTGGCGTTATCCATGGTCTTGGCCCTGATAACGAAGAATCTTGGCTGGCCATGTAGCAGATAGTGGATTTTGTAGATGGTTTCCTGATTCATGAATATCTCCTTGTACACAACTAGTCGATATCCATGCAGGGTAAAGAATTCAAAGTAAAATCGATTGTTCGACAATTCAAATTAGTACAAACGGCCAGAGCCGTATGTTTTATCAAAAAACTATTTTCAATTTTTAGCGACTATGGCGTTTTAATGGCGCTGGGTAACTAGTTGCTCACTACGAGCAGGCGTTGCATGGCCATGCAAGTTACAACTTGCCTGGTCGTGGTTTTATTGATGCGGCCCGCTTGATAGTTGCTCATATCTGTGCCTGGACAACTCAGGCGCGCTGGCGTTGCTGACGCAGGGCCTTGGCCCGTCGTTCCAGCACCAGGTAGACCATGCTTGCCAGGGCCAGTGGCAGCAGCAGGTAGATTGCCCGGTAGCCCAGCAGGGCCGCCAGGACCGCTCCCTTGCCCAGTTGATGCTGGAGCAGGGTGATGAATACCGCTTCCAGTACACCCAGGCCGGCCGGGATGTGGGTGATGATTCCGGCGATGCTGCTGATCAGCATGATCCCCAGCACCTGGGGATAGCTGGCGCCGACGGGCAACAGCAGGAACACCACCAGCGCCGGCAGCATCCAATTGAGCGATGACAACGCGGCCTGGATGAGCGACATGGTCGTGCCGGGCAGTTCCAGGCACTGGTTGCGCCAGCGCCAGGTTCGGCGCTTGGCGAAGCGGCACGCCAGCAGGTAGGCGGCGGCCACCGCCAGCAGCGCGCCACCCACCATGCGCAGGCCGCTGCTGCCCAGGGTCCAGTGGTCCGGCAAGCGCACCAGTCCCAGGGCGAACAGCACGCCGGCCAGCAGCAGGTAGCCCAGCCAGTTGGTGGCCAGGCTGAAGCTCAGGATCCGCGTGATCGTGCCCACCTCCAGGCCCAGGCGCGAATACAGTCGGTAGCGCAGGGCGATAGCACCGACCCAGGCGCTGAGGTTGAGGTTGAAGGCGTAGACCACGAACCCTAGCGCCAGCACCTGGCGGGCCGGTAACGAGTGGCGTACGTAGTGTCCGGCGAGCAGGTCGTAGCTGCTGTACAAGGCGAAGCTCAGGACTGTGGCCCCCAGCGCCAGCAGCAGGGTAGTGGCGCTATAGGCGCCAACGGCCTGGCTGACCTCGTGCCATTGCAGGTTCCTGGCCAGTCGCCAGAGCAGTACCGGCACCAGCACCAGGAACAGCAGGTTGAGCAGGCGCCGGGCGCGTACCAGCCAGCCATGGCGCCCGCCGTTCATGAACTGTGCTCCCGCTCCAGGGGCTGCTGGCACCGACGTCCAGGCGGGCCCGGTATCGATTCGAGTCGCGGCCGGTGGGCCGGCAGCCAGCCGGCGATGGCCGGGAAATGCCGTAGCAAGTGGAAGTACAGGAAAATCACCGGCCCGCGCCACCAGTGGCCGCGCAGCAAGCGCTGCTGGGTGACCTGGCGACAATCGCGAGTCATCAGCCGCTCCAGGTGGCGATGCAGGCGCTGGTTGAAATCGACGTCGCGGATGATCAGGTTGGCTTCCAGGTTCAGCGACAGGCTCAAGGGATCGAGGTTGCTGGAGCCCACCGTGGCCCAGTCGTGGTCGGCCAGGGCCACCTTGCCGTGCAGTGGTCGGCGGACGTATTCATGGATGGCCACGCCATCGCGCATCAAATAGTTGTACAGCAACCGTGAGAACCCCCGAGCCCAGGGCAGGTCTGGCTGGCCCTGGAGGATCAGGCTGACCTGCACGCCACGGCGTGCGGCATTGCGCAGCTCGCGGATCAAGCGGTAGCCAGGAAAGAAATAGGCATTGGCCAGGACCAGGCGCTGGCGGGCAGCGCGGATCGCCTGCAGGTACTGGGTCTCGATATCGTCGCGGTGTCGCTGGTTGTCGCGGATCGCCAGGCGGATGCTTGTCGGGCCGCAAGGAGGCATCGCAGGCAGCGAGGGGCCGGCGGGAGTGACCTGGGCCAGGGTGGCCAGGGCCGCGGCGCGGATATCGGCGACCACCGGCCCGTGTACGTCCACGGCATAGTCCTGCTTGGCCATCGGACCGAAGTCACGCAGATGATCGGCAGAAAAGTTCAAGCCGCCGATGAACGCCCGTTGGCCATCGATCACCAGCACCTTGCGATGCAGGCGGCGGAACAGGTGGGTACGCAAGCCGAACAAGCGGGGATGCGGATCGAACAGGTGGACCCGCACCCCGGCGTCGACCATCTGTGCGACGAAGTCCGCGCCCAGGTCGGCGCTGCCATAACCGTCGACGGTGATCTCCACCCGGGAAATGCGCCGGGCCGCTTCGATCAGGGCTTGCTGCAGCGCGCAGCCGACCTTGTCCTCGAACAGGATGAAGGTCTCCAGCAGCACCTCTTGGCGGGCATCGGCGATGGCCGCCAGTACCCGGGGGTAGAATTGCTCGCCGTTGATCAGCAACTCGATGCGGTTGCCAGCGCGCCAGCCGGGGCTCATAGCCAGACCTGCACTGCCAGCGGCGCGTGATCCGACAGGTGCGACCAGGGTCGGGTGGAGAGCACCCGGGGGTCGCAGGTGCGGCCGTTGCGTACATAAATGCGGTCCAGGCGCAGCAGGGGCCAGCGTGCGGGAAAACTGCGGGCCGCACGCCCGCGATGGCGAACGAAGGCTTCGTGCAATCCCTGTTCGGCCAAGAGTGCATCGGCCCGCAGGCGCCAGTCGTTGAAGTCGCCGGCGACTATCACCGTGGCCCGTGGCGGCAGGCCCGCTACCAGTTCGCACAGCAGGCCCAGTTGCAACTGCCGATGAGCTTCGCGCAGGCCCAGGTGTACGCAGATCGCGTGCACCTCGCGCCCCGGCACGGCCAGCACCGAATGCAACAGCCCGCGCTGTTCGTCGCCCTGTTGCGAAACGTCCAGGTTGCGGTGGCTCAAGATCGGGTATTTCGACAACAGGGCGTTGCCGTGCTCGCCCTCGGGGTACACCGCGTTGCGCCCGTAGGCGAACTCGTGCCACATGCTGTCGGCGAGGAATTCGTGGTGGGGTTGGCGGGGCCATTTGTCGAAGCGCTTGGCGTGGTGACTGTGGTCGCCCAGTACCTCTTGCAGGAACACCAGGTCGGTGCCGGTGGCGCGCACCGCGTCGCGCAGTTCGGGCAGCATGAAGCGTCGGTTGAGAAAGGTGAAGCCCTTGTGGATGTTCACCGTCAGGACCTTGAGCGAAGCCACTGCCGGTGCTTCGTCGGGCCTTGGCAGGAGCATGCCGTTCATTGCCAGTCGCCCTCGGGCAGGTGCCCGGGCTGCACGGCCAGGGTATCGGCCAGGCCGAGGCGCTCCAGCAATTGGCGAGCGTCGTAGGGCGCGCGGACCTTGATATCGTTGTCGAAGTAGCAATAGACGTCCCGCGCGCCGCCTCGGTCGCGCTCCAGGTCCTGGAATCCGGGAATACGCCGGGCATCGGCCGGTTGCCGGCCCCGGCGCCAGAGTTCGATGCGCTGGCCCCAGCGTTCCAGGGCCTGGTCGCTATAGCCGCTGGCGTAGAGCTGTTGGTCGCCGTGCAGGCGCACATAGACGAAGTCGGCGCACAACTCCTCGACCCAGGGCCACTTGCCGGCGGTGTCGGCCACCACCAAGGCGACGTTATGCCGGCGCAGCAGCGCCACGAAGGCCGGATCCAGGAAGCTGGCGTTGCGGATCTCCACGCAATGGCGCAGCGCTGCGTCGGCGGGAATGTCCAGGTAGCCCTCGCGCCGCAGGCGTTCGTTGCAGTCCCGGGCCAGTTGCCGGGCCATACGGCCTTGGTGCGGCAGTTGGGCGAGGAATTGCTCGAACAGGGCCGGATCGAACTGGAAGCTCGGCGGGAACTGCCAGAGGATCGGCCCCAGCTTGCGGCCCAGCTGGAACAGCCCCGAGGCGAAGAAGTTCGCCAGTGGCTCGTGGATGCCCCGCAGGCGCCGGACATGGGTGATGAAGCGCGGCGCCTTGACACTGAAGACGAACTCCTCGGGCACCTGTGCGGCCCAGCCGGCATAGCGCTCGGGCGTCTGCAGGGCGTAGAACGAGCCATTGATCTCGATGCTGCCCACCGCGCGCGAGGCGAAGGCCAGTTCATCTTTCTGGGCCAGTCCCCTGGGGTAGAAATCACCGCGCCAAGGGGCATAGCGCCAGCCGGAAATGCCGATATGGATCTTGCTGCTCATGCTGTCCTTCCCATGCCGCTCAACGCTCGGGCTGTGGGCGCAATTGCACCTTGATCCAGCCAGGCTCACGCCGGTCGAAGGCCTCGAAGGCCGCGATGGCGTCGTCCATCGGCCGGGTCTGGGTCAGGATGCTGGCCGGATCGATACGCCGGTTCAGCACCATGTCGATCAGCGTCGGAATGTACTTGCGGTGGTGGCAGTTGCCCATGTTGATGGTCAGGTTCTTGTTCATCGAGAGGCCGATGGGAAAGCTGCGCGCCTGCTGCGGATAGACGCCGATGATCGACAGCGTGCCGGCCTTGGCCAAGGCTTCGACGGCCCATTGCAGGGCCTGGTCCGGCGCGTCGCCAGGTTGCCATTGGCCGCTGTCGCCATGGCCATGGGCCGCATGCTCGGCGTCTACCCCCACCGCATCGATGGCCCGGTCGACGCCGATGCCGGCGGTCAGCCGCTTGAGGGTGGCCACCGGCTCTTCCTGGTCGAAGTCGATGGTCTCGGCGCCTTGCCGGCGCGCCATCTGCAAGCGGTCCGGATGGTGGTCGATGGCGAACACCCGGGCGGCGCCCAGCAGCCTGGCGCTGGCGATGGCGAACTGGCCCACCGGGCCACAGCCGAACACCGCCACGGTGTCGCCGTGGCTGACCTCGGCCAGCCGTGCGCCGAAGTAACCGGTGGGGAAGATATCCGAGAGCAGGATCGCCTGGTCGTCGCTGATTTGCTCGGGCAGCTTCACCAGGCCGATATGGGCGAAGGGAATCCGCGCCTTTTCCGCTTGCAGGCCATGGAACGGCCCGGTGATCTCGGGGCCGCCATAGAACGCAGTGCCGGCTTCCTTGCCATGGGGATTGACGTCGTCGCATTGGGCGTAATAACCGGCCCGGCAATAGGCGCAGTTGCCACAGGCGATGGTGGAGGGCACCACCACTCGGTCGCCCACCTGCAGGTTGCGCACGTCGGCGCCCAGCTGTTCGACGATACCCACGGCTTCGTGGCCAAGGATGGTGCCGGGCTTCATCGGTGCCACCGTGCCACGGACGAAATGCAGGTCGGTGCCACAGATCGCCGAGGCGGTCACGCGGATGATGGCGTCGGTGGGAGCCAGCAAGGTGGGTTCGGCGACGTCGTCGAGACGGATATCGCCCACGTTATGGAATACAACGGCTTTCATGACAGATCCTCCTGGGGAACAGGGTCGGCAACGCCTTGCAACCGGTACGGCCGGCGGTGCTGCAGCTCTTCACTGTTCCGACGGGGAGGCCTCAGGCACCGTTCAAATTATTGCCGGGAGCAGGGGACGACTGGTCCGCCAGCAATCCATTGCTCGCCTGTTCCTGCGATGCCAGCTGGCGCAGGTAATCGGCGAACCCACCGCTGGCGCGACCCAGCAGGCGGGCGCTGGTGGTCACCCGGGGCAGTTGGCTCCAGCAGATGCGCGCACCCAGGCGCTCGAAGGTACGTACCAGTTGCACATCTTCATGGGCCGACACCGGGAGGAAACCGCCGGAACGCAAGTAGGTCGCGCTGCAGAAGCCCAGGTTGGCGCCGTGGATATGCCGATGATCATCGGCCTGGGTGTAAGCCTGGGCGTAGCGCTGGCGGACGCCCTCGTGCAGTTCGCCCCAATCGCGGACCTGCACCGTGCCGCAGACCATCTGCGCTCCCAGGGACAGCTGCGCCACCAGCCAGTCCGGGGCGACTTCGCTGTCGGCGTCGGTGCAGGCAATCCAGCGCGCGCCCTGGGCGATCAGGTAGTCGCTGCCCACTGCCCGGGCATAACCGACATTGCGCGCGTCGACCTTCAGTCCCTGGACACCGGCCGCCACGACGAGCGCTTCGCTGTCATCGTCGCAGGCATCGAGCACCACCAGGATCCGCACCCGTTCCCCGTCCAGATGCGGATGCCGGGCAGCCTGCTCGACGGCGTGGATGCACTGGGCGAGCAAGGCTTGTTCGTTGTGGGCGGGGATCACTACCCCGATCATGCCAGGCCCTCGCGCTGGGCCACCGAGGTGGCACGAGTGCCCCATACCTCCAGGACGAAGTCGGCCTCCACATGGCGCAGCAACCTGGGCAATTGCAGTTGCCTGGCCAGTTGCCGGTGCACCCGGTCGCCGTCCAGCGGGCATTCGCTGATGGGGTGGCGCCAGTGGCAGGCCAGCAGCGTACCGTCCGCGGCCAGTGCGCCACGGGCCTGGGCAATCAGGCGTTGCAGGTCTTGCAGGTCGAGGTAGTAGCCCAGTTCGCTGATGACGATCAGGTCGAAGCGCCCGGTCGGCCATTGCCGTGGCAGGCGTGCCTGGCGCACCTCGGCCTGGTCCAGGTGCTGCAAGCATTGGCGAGCCTCGCGTACCGCCAGCGCCGAGGTATCGCAGCACAACAAGCGGTGGCAGCGCTCGGCCAGGCCCAGGGCCAGCTCGCCGTTGGCACAACCGGCTTCCAGCCCCCGGTGATAGTGGGGGCGGGGCAGGGCGGCGAGGGTCAGGTCGCGCTTGCGCTGCTCATACCAGCGCGAGCGCATGGCCCAGGGGTCGGGATTGCCATCGAACAACCGATCGAAGTAATGGTCAGCGACGCTCATAGGAATATCACCTCGAAATCCCTCAGCAGGCGCTCCAGGGTCGAGGGACCCAGTACCGGGGCATTGCCATTGAGGGGGTCTGGGCTGATCTGGCTGGTGAAGGCATGCACCGCGTGGCGCTTGCGGGCCAGGGTCGGGGCATCCAGCAAGAGCTTGCGCGCCCGGTGCCAGGGCAGGCGCGGGTCTTCCGGCTGCGCCCAGTGCCAGGCCCAGACCGGTAGTTCATGGACCCGCGCACCGACCTTGCTGGCTACCGCCAGGCAAGCGCGCCCGCAGGCTTCGTGATCGCTGTGGCCATCCTGGTGCCAAGTAGTGAAGACCACATCGCCGGGTTGCAGGCAGCGTTGCAGAAAAGCCTGCACGCTTCGCTCGTGGCGGGCCACGGCGGTGTCCGCAAAGCCGCCGCGCACCCAGTCCATGCGCTCCGGCGCCAGGCCCAGGCGCGCCAGGGCCACCGCGCTTTCCCGGGGCCGCACCTGCGCCAGGCGACGCGGTGTCCAGTAGCGTGAGCCGGGATGACTGGCGCAGCCATCGGTGACCGAGACCAGCAGCAGTTGGCGCTGCATCCGGGCCAATTGCTGGAGCAAGCCGGCACAGGCGAGGATTTCGTCGTCGGGGTGGGGCGAGACGATCACCGCGCGCGCTCCCTCCGGCACCAACTGTTGCGGTGCTACCGTCCCGAGCGCGGCGAGCCGGCATGAAGCGCTCCAGGCCTCGGGCGATGTGCCCTCGCCGATGATCGGATTGGCGTTCATGGCAGCCAGCCTCCCTCCGGATGCGTGGCCACCAGGCTGCCCAGGACAGCGAGATCGCGCTCGGCATGGCTCTGGCGCAGGTACACCGGCAGGTCGGCGAACAGCCGGGCCAGGTGCGCGTCGCGGCAGTAAGGCGTGGCTCCCAAGGCCCGGCCGACGTGTTCCAGCACTTGCGTGGCGCTGGCTTCGCAGGCGGCGCGCAGGCGGCGGGCAGGTAACTCGGCAGCGGTCGCAGGTCGCTGGTCGATCCACTGCGCTGTGTCTCGCAACAAGCTGGCACTGGCTTGCAACGCGCATTCCACTACACCCAGATGGGCCAGGGCATGGGGTTCGGGACGCGCGTTGCAGTGCTGGCGCAGGGCTTGGCCGATGGCCTGGGCCGCGCCATGCCAGCAGGCGGCGATGCCGGCGCCGCCATGCCAGAACCCCGGTCGTTGCAGGTAACCGTCCGCTGGGCCGACCAGTTGGCCGTGGGCACCGTCCAGCACCACCTCGACACTCTGGCTGGCGGCCATGCCCACGGCCTGCCAGCCGTCGCTGGTGACGTGCACGCCGGGCTGCTCCAGTGCCACCGCTACCAAGCGTTGGCGGCCGTCTGCGTCCCAGGCGGTCAATAGCCCGTGGCTCAGGATCGAGGCACCGGAACACCAGGCCTTGAGCCCCTGCAGGCGCACATCGCGCGAGTGCCGGGTAGCATGCAGCGTGACCCGGGCCCGCGGCGATTCGGCGGCCCACATGCCCCAGGTACTGTCCGCGCAAGGTAGTGGCGCCGACCAGTACTGCATGATCGCCAGGGCATCGGTATGGCCTTCAAAGAGCTTGCACAGGCTCAGGTCGCAGGCCGCCACCCGGGCCAGGGCCTGCCAGCGCAACAGCGTCTGGCCCTGGCCGGGCAGCGGCAGGCGGTCGAGGCCCTGGCCAACCAGTTGCTCCATGAGCCGTGCCAGGGCAAGGGGCTCGAGCGGGGAGCCCAATGGCCACTCGCGCAGGCAGGTATCCAGCCTGGGCAATGAAAAACTCTCGTGCATATTCGTTCCTCGATCCCGCATCCAGTCTTCTGCCGGTCGGACCTGGCGCTGTCTCGCGGCAGGGCCCGGGCGATGGCTCCTCCAGGGAGGAAGCCTGGCGCAGCGGCGGCGTCAGCATATGGAGGGAGGCGGGGGTTGCGCGGTTCAGTTTTTATCGCCGCTCGGCTTGCCGGCGGTGGCGTTGGTAATGCAGCAGTAGTGGTTGGGTGCTCAACCCGTGGGCCAGGATGCTCAGGGCCACCACCGACAAGGTGAGCTGGATGCTGAGTGTCGCCTGCGCCGGTTCGAGCTGGTGGTTCAGGGCATAGAACAGGTAGTACAAGCTGCCGATGCCGCGGATCCCGAACCAGCCCAGCAACAGGCGCTGGTGACGGTCGAGCAGGTCGCCCCAGGGCATGGCCAGTACGCTCAAGGGGCGTACCACCAGGAACAGCAATGCCCCCAGCAACAACGCCCGCCAATCCCAATGCGCCGGCAGTACCACCCCCAGCAGGGTGACGATGAACACTTCCATGGCCCGCTCCACCAGGCTGCCGAACGACAGCATGTCCCCGAGCATGATGCCGGCTGCCACCTGGCGCTCTTCCAGGGCCTGGACATCGCCGTGCACGGATTGGCGTGGATCGCCGTGCAGGTGGCCGACCACCGGCTGCACCAGATGCTCGGCCGGTGGATGGCTGGCGCTGCTGGCATGGACTTCGGCCTGGCGCAATCCCAGGCCGGCGGCGAATACCGAGAGGAAGCCGTAGCCGTGCACCAGTTCCGCCGCGACATAGGCCAGGGCGATCAGGGCGAAGCTCAGGTAGTCGTTGGGCGAGACGCTGCTGTCGGCGTGGCGGGTGCGCAGGCGCAAGGTCAGGCGGCCCAGGCCATGGCCCAGGCCGTAGCCGCAGAGCAGCCCGGCCGGTATCGCCCAGAGCAGCCCGTACAGCAGCCAGTCCGCGAGCCAATGCTGCGGGGCGCTGTCCTGCTTGAGCAGCAACACCCCGAGGATCACGAAGGCGAAGGCCACGCCGTCGTTGAGCCCGGCCTCACCGGAGAGGCCGAAGCGCACCCGGTCGTGATCCTGGGCATCGTTGACCTGGACCATGGAGGCCAGCACCGGGTCGGTGGGCGCCAGGATGGCCCCGAGCAGCAGGGCGAGGCTCCAGTTCAGGCCCAGTACGACGTGCAGCACCAGGGTGACGCCAAGGATGCCCAGCACCAGCACCGGTCCGGCCAGGCCGAAGGCCACCCACCAACTGCGGTCGGCCAGCGGCAGGCGCAGCTTGAGCCCGCTGACGAACAGCGAGAACAGCAACGCCACCTCGGTCAGGTTCTCCATCCAGTCCGCTGCCTGGCGGATATCCAGTTGCAGCAAGCCGACCCCAGCCGGACCGATGAGCACGCCCAGGGCCAGGCACACCACCGAGGTGGTGATCGGCAGCCAGCGCAGGTAAGAGGAGGTGAGCGCGAGGATCAGCAGCACCGCGCCTAGCACCGCGACCCAGATGGTAAAACTCATGGCCTGTGCTTCAAGCCAGGATATGGCTGATTTGCAGCTCGCTGATGATGCACACCGAACCGTCGTTGGCGGGGGTGCTGTCGCTGTAGTCGACCTGGTTGTAGACCCCGCCGTGGAAGTCGAAGCGCTGGCCGTTCCAACTGCTGTCCAGTTGGCCCGGAGCACTGGCAGTGGTGATACCGTTGCAGGTCACGGCCACCAGGACCAGGCCGCCAGCGGTGGCGCTCAGGGTAATCTCGAAGGGGACCTGCAACGGCACATTGGTGGCGATGCTGCTGGTGGCCGGTTCGTCCTGGTCGAAGCTGGCGCGAAAGCCCCAGGTGATCCTGCCCTTGTTCCAGAACACCTTGACCGCCGGGCTGTCGTCGCCCTTGACGTGCAGCTGCGAGATCACCACCTTTTGCGCCGAATTGACCTGTTCCAGGCGCATGACCTGGCGGTTGCTATGCAGGTTGGCGCTGGCCAGGGACCAATACAGCGGCTCCTTCCATTCGCAGCGGGTGCGGTGGGTGCTCTTGCTGGCGGCGCCACGGGTCGGCGCGCTCATGCGGATCGAGCCGTCGGGCAATTGGCTGATGACCTGGGGCACCCGGGCCAGGGCTTGGGCGCCCATCAGTTCCAGGGCCACCGGGTTGCCCGGGGAACTGGCAACCGGGGTGGTGATCATGAAGGGAAGGATGTCGACTGCCATGCAGAACTCCTCGTCGCTTTAAGCGGCTTGTGGATCAGGGCCATTCAACGGGATGACGCCAGCGGCCGGTGGACGTTCCCGCCGCCTGCCGGGAGGTCGCGCCTAGGCACCGCTGACCTTCCAGTGCTTGAGGTCGTCGCCGAATACCGGCTGGTGCACCTCGTGGGCGATGCCGTAGGCCAGCGATTCGTGGGCGGCGATGACCTTTTCCTCGGCCGACAGGCACTTGAATATGTCCAGCTGGGTCTCGGCGGCCGCGGTCTCGATCTCGTAGATCTTCACGTAGCGCGCCAGGTCGTTGTCCAGGCTGGACAGGTATTCGCGCAGACGCTGGTGATCCACCGAGTTCTGGCTGAAATACCAGTTCATCGGGTGGATCAGGAAGCGTGAATGGGGCGTGGTGATGCGTCGGTTGGCCGCCAGGAACAGGATGATCCCCATGGATTCGATGTTGCCTGCATTGATCGCGCACAGCGGCACCGGCAGGGACTTGAGGAAGGTGTAGAGGGTGAAGCCGAAGTTGGTGCTGCCGCCGGTGGTCGACAGGTTCAGCAGCAGCGAGCTGGCACCTTCTTCAATGGCGTGCAGGCACGAGTCGCGAAAACGTTCGCTGGTGCTCTGGTCGATCTGGCAATGGAAGTGAATGATGTGTTCGGTCATAGGACGATCTCCCCATGGCGTGCCGGTGAACCTTCTACCTGTTGGTTGAGCTTGGCGTGTCGGCGAAGGTTCCAACGTTCTGCGCCGCTACCGACAGGCCCGCGGCAGCGCCCGGATCGAACTGAGTGGCAAACCTTATTGAACGCCGCCCAGGGCGGCGGACCTAATCCATGTGCGTGCGGCCCATGCATCGGCCGTTGGCCCCCCGGCATGGGCCGCCATCATCGACCCGACCCCAGGAGACTGCCGTGCCCCGTATCCTGACCTCCCACGCGGATGACACCCAACTGAGCGAACACAATGCCTCGATGTTCGGTTCGCCCAAGGAGCGCCTGGATTTCTACCGGCGGGAAATCCAGTACGAGACCAGTATCCTGGCCAATCGCACCGACGCCTACCTGGCGGCGCAATCGTTCTTGGTGATCGCCTTCGCCTCGTCGATGTCCAATCTCAACCCCGAGTGGGGCAAGCTGTTCACCCTGCTGGTACCACCGTTCCTGGCCCTGTTGGGCATTCTCACGACGCTCAATGCCTGGCCCGGTATCCGTGCCGCCTACGACATCATCGACCACTGGTATTTCAAGCAGGCGCAGTTGCTGCGCAGCGAACCGCTGATGGGCCTGGCCTACGACGAATCGCCGTTGTTCTGTGAAAGCGAGTCGACCCACAAGGGCTATCGCAAGTCGCTGCTGTTTTCCCTGCGCACGCCCTGGATCTTCGCGATCTTCTGGCTGCTGCTGGGCGGTTGGTCGATCTATATCCAACTGACCAATCCGGGGAGCTGAAGGGCCCGCAGCGGGCGCCCGGGCAAGGACGCAACCGCTGGCGGAAAGCTCCGGGAACCAGGGCCTAGCGACCGGTGTGCTGGAGGATCGGCCTCGGCTGTTGGCGTTGGCGCGGTTGGGCGGTGGTGAAGGGCAGGGGGGCTGGTACCGGGGGTTCGTTGTCGGCGAATTCCTGGTTGATCAGCCGCAGGTGCTCGCTGGCCTCGTGGAACTTCTCCTCGGCCTTGTTGCGCAATAGATGGTAGCGCTCGAAGGTGTCGAGATCCGGCTGTGCTTCTTCCAAAAGCTCATAGGCCTGCTGGTTCAGGTCATGGGCCTGCTTGAACAGGCGCTGGTTCTGTTCGAGGGCGAATGTGCGGCAGGCGCGCAGTTCGAAGCGCTGGTGGGTGTTGTACATGGCGTCGTCCCTTTTATCTTGAGTGGATGGAATGTGTCGCCACCGCCTGAGCGGGCGAGGGTCCGGCAATGCGCGTTGTCGTGCACTGGTAATAATCTGACCGGGCGGCCCTGGGACGGACTGCAAAAATAAATATCTGAAAAATCGTTATATTGGTGCGCTTAACCCAATTGATAGATCGATTTATTAAATTGATTGCTCCCGGGGAAACCAGGAGTCCAGGGGGGCGCTATCGCTTGGGCCGCAACGGGCTCAGAGTGTCTCGTCCTGCGCCGGGTCGATGCAGTGCAAGCGTCCCGATTCGCCACCGGCGATGCGTTGAGCCTGGTCCACCCCGCGGCGCAAGGCGTGCTCCAGGCACCACTCGCTGCCGGGCAGGCGGCTCGAGCGTTCGGCTACGCACTGGCCTTGGGCGGTATATACGCACACCAGCAATTCGACGTCGCCGCCAGGCAGTTCGCGGGCCCGCACATCCATCTGGCAGCCGTTGTCCAGCATGCGCTCATGGCTCGCTTCCGGCAGGGATTGGGTTTTCCAGGCCGCATAGACTTTGCCCCTGTTCATGATGGTTACTCCTGCTTTCGGATAATCAGGTCGGCCAGTATAGGGCGGACTTGGCTGGGTGTTTAATTCGCTAATGAAAGTACCGACGGAAGGTTTGGGAAGTTGCTGTCATAGGGCTATCGATACCACTCGTCAGAGGGTGAAAAAATATTTAAACCATCGCCTGGGGAACTTATTCAAACCGTTAACCAAGCGATCCCGAGAGGATTGGAACACCTTCGAAAAAACAACAGGAGAGTCCCCATGAATGATGAAACCAAGCGCTGCGCCTGCCCTGGATGCAACATCCCGATCGACCCCCAGCAGCCCTTCGAACGCGACGGCAAGGCCTATTGTTGCGCGGCCTGCGCTGACCATCACCCCCATGGGGAGCCCTGCACCAACCTCGATTGTCACTGCGAAGACGAGGCCGCCAACGGGGGAGAGGCAGAAGGTGGTTCCATCGCCTAACCGTCGCTGCAGACCCATGCCTGAATCCGCGCCGAGCATGAAAGATATAACTAGCGAAGCGGGAAATTACTTCAACGGGTATTGAACTTGTTGATGGGTCGTAACTTGCGATGGCAAGTTCGCGCGGCTGTGCAGGAATAACATCATGGTGCGGCGTAATGTTTTACGCCGCTTGAGGCTATCAACTGTGGGGTAACTTCACAGTGCAAACTATCAATAAGTTCCTGTGGGTGGCTGCTTGCAGTCTTTTGTCCGGTTGCAATCTGATCGTGTTCAATCCCAAGGGGCAGATCGCTATCGATGAGCGCAACCTGATCATGCTGGCCACGGCGCTGATGCTGTTGGTGGTGATCCCCGCCATCGTGCTGATGTTCGTGTTCGCCTGGCGTTATCGCTCGACCAACAAGCAGGCGCGCTATTCGCCGGGCTGGGCCAGTTCCCATCGGATCGAGGCGGTGGTCTGGGGCGTGCCGCTGTTGATCATCGTGATACTGGGCATCGTCACCTGGCGCACCACTCACTCCCTGGATCCGTACAAACCCATCGCTTCCGATAATCCGCCGCTGAACGTGCAGGTGGTGGCCACCGACTGGAAATGGCTATTCATCTATCCGGACCTGGGGATCGCCTCGGTCAACGAATTGGCCTTGCCGGTGCATACCCCGGTGAGTTTCACCATCACCTCGGACGCGGCGATGACCTCGTTCTTCATTCCCGCGCTGGGCGGGCAGATCTATGCCATGGCCGGCATGCAGACCCGCCTGCACCTGATCGCCAACGAAACCGGGCAGTTCCGCGGGATCGCCGCCAACTACAACGGCCCGGGGTTCTCCGACATGCATTTCACCACCCAGGCCCAGACGCCGGCGCAATTCGAGGCCTGGGTCCAGAGAGTACGCCAGGGGCCGTTGCGCCTCGATCACCCGAGTTACGCCGTGCTGGCCCGGCCTAGTCTCGGCCATCCCATCCAGCACTACGCCAGCGTCGAACCGGGCCTGTTCCAGGCCATCGTCGACAAGTACGAAGGCATGAACAAGGCCCGTGGCAGCGCCCGCCAGGCGGCCCGCGCCGACAACCCCCTGGGCGAAGCAAGGAGTTCGGACGATGTTCGGTAAATTGACCTGGGATGCGGTGCCCACCGGCGAACCCATCATCATGTACACCCTGCTGGTGGTCGGGCTGATCGGCCTTGGGGTGCTCGGCGCCGTCACCTACCAGCGCAAGTGGGGCTACCTGTGGCGCGAATGGCTGACCACGGTGGACCACAAGAAGATCGGTGTCATGTACATCCTGGTGGCGCTGGTGATGCTGCTGCGCGGTTTTTCCGACGCCATCATGATGCGCACCCAGCAGGCGATGGCGGCCTCGGGCGGGCCGGGCTACCTGCCGCCGGAGCACTATGACCAGATCTTCACCGCCCATGGCGTGATCATGATCTTCTTCATGGCCATGCCGTTCGTGGCCGGACTGATGAACCTCGTGGTGCCGCTGCAGATCGGCGCTCGCGATGTGGCCTATCCCTTTCTCAATGCCCTGAGCTTCTGGCTGTTCGTCGCCGGCGCGGCACTGGTCAACATCTCCCTGGGCGTGGGGGAGTTCGCCCGCACCGGGTGGGTGGCCTATCCGCCGTTGTCGGAGCTGGGCTACAGCCCTGGGGTCGGGGTCGACTACTACATATGGGCCTTGCAGATCTCCGGGATAGGCACCTTGCTCACGGGGGTGAACTTCTTCGTCACCATCCTGAAGATGCGCACCACCGGCATGACCCTGTTCAAGATGCCGGTGTTCACCTGGAACTCGCTGTGTACCGCGGTGCTGATCCTGGCGGCGTTCCCGATCCTCACCGCGACCTTGCTGATGCTGTCCCTGGACCGCTACCTGGGCATGCATTTCTTCACCAACGAGGCCGGCGGCAATCCGATGATGTACGTCAACCTGATCTGGGCCTGGGGCCACCCGGAGGTGTACATCCTGATCCTGCCGGCGTTCGGCGTGTTCTCGGAGATCGCCGCGACCTTCAGCAGCAAGCGCCTGTTCGGCTACGTGTCGCTGGTGTGGGCCACCATCGCCATCACTATCTTGTCGTTCATCGTCTGGCTGCACCACTTCTTCACCATGGGTGCCGGCGGCAACGTCAACGCCTTCTTCGGCATCATGACGATGATCATCGCGGTGCCTACCGGAGTGAAGATCTTCACTTGGCTGTTCACCATGTACCGCGGCCGCGTGCGTTTCGCCACGCCCATGCTGTGGACCATGGGCTTTATCGTCACCTTCAGCATCGGCGGCATGACCGGGGTCCTGCTGGCGGTGCCGGGGGCCGACTTCATGCTGCACAACAGCCTGTTCCTGATCGCCCACTTCCATAACGTGATCATTGGCGGTGCAGTGTTCGGCTACATGGCGGGGCTGACCTACTGGTTTCCCAAGGCCTTCGGCTTCACCCTCAATGACCGCCTGGGACGCTTGTCGTTCTGGTGCTGGCTGGTGGGCTTCTACTTCGCCTTCATGCCGTCCTACGTGCTGGGGTTCATGGGCATGACCCGACGCCTCAACCACTTCGACAACCCCGAGTGGCGTCCCTGGCTGATGCTCGAGCTGATCGGCGTGGGCATCATCCTCTGTGGCGTCACCTGCCAGCTCCTGCAACTGTGGGTCAGCGTGCGCAAGCGCCGGGCCAACCGCGACCGCAGCGGCGATCCCTGGGATGGCCGGACCCTGGAGTGGGCGACCACCTCGCCACCGCCGCCGTACAACTTCGCCGAGCAACCGGTGGTCGATGACCTCGATGCCTACTGGGGCATGAAGGAGCGCGGCACCAGCACCCTCAACCGTACCGACTACCGGGCCATCCACATGCCGCGCAATACCTCGGCCGGGCTGGTCATGAGCGCCTTCGGCCTGGTCTGCAGTTTCGCCTTGGTCTGGCACATCTGGTGGCTGGCGGTGGCCAGCCTGGTGGCCACGGTGGCCGCCCTGGTGGTGCGCAGCAACGATGAAGATACCGACTACTTCATTCCCGCCGACGAAGTGGCGCGGATCGAGAAGGCCCGGCTCGCAGACCTGGCGGAGGCTTGAACATGGTCAATATCGTCCTGGACAAAGACATTGCCCATTCCCATGAACAGGGGCATGAAGACGCAGGCTCTCTGCGCCTCTTCGGTTTCTGGGTTTACCTGATGACCGATTGCATCCTGTTCGCCACCCTGTTCGCCAGCTACGCGGTGCTGCGTGACAGCGTGGCTGGCGGTCCGTCGACGATGGACGTCTTCGAGCTGCCCTATGTGCTGGCCGAGACTTTGTTGCTGCTCTTGAGCAGCATCACCTACGGCTTCGCCATGCTGGCCATGAACCGCGACCAGCGGACCCAGGTGTTGCGCTGGCTGGGCCTGACCGCGCTGCTGGGCCTGGGTTTCGTCGCCATGGAGATCAATGAGTTCCACCAACTGATCAGCGAAGGTCACGGGCCGGATCGCAGCGCCTTCCTCAGCGCTTTCTTCACCCTGGTGGGGACCCACGGCCTGCATGTCGCCTGCGGCCTGGTATGGATGCTGGTGTTGATGTGGCAGGTGCACGCCCGGGGCCTGGGCACCACCCAGGCCACGCGCCTGAGTTGCCTGAGCCTGTTCTGGCACTTCCTGGATGTGATCTGGATCTGCGTCTTCACCATCGTCTACCTGCTTGGAGTGGCCTGATATGTATACCCAGAGTTCCGTACGCAGCAGTGCTGGCTCCAGCCACGGCAGCCGGCGTTCCTACCTGGTCGGTTTCGCCCTGTCGCTGGTGCTGACCCTGATTCCGTTCGCGCTGGTGATGTACCCCAGCCTGCCGCGCAACGTCACGCTGTGGGCAGTGGTGGGGCTGGGGGTGATCCAGATCCTGGTCCACCTGCGCTATTTCCTGCACCTGGATACCGCTACCGAACAGCGCTGGAACCTCACCGCGCTGATTTTTTCCGCGGTGGTGATCCTCCTACTGGTAGGGCTTTCGCTGTGGATCATGAACAGCATCCACCACAACATGCTCGCCCATTGAGCATCGCCGCGCTGATGACCATGGCCTGGCAACTGGTCAAGCCGGGGATCGTGGTCGGCAACCTGATCGCGGTGCTCGGCGGCTACTTCCTCGCTTCCCGGGGGCAGTGGTACCAGCCGCGATTGCTGCTGGCCACGGCCCTGGGCACCACGCTGGTGGTGGCTGGCGGGTGTGTGTTGAACAATTGCATCGACCGCGATATCGATCGACGCATGGTCCGCACCTGTCACCGCGTCATGGCGCTGCGGGCTTGTCCCCTGGGGCTGGCCGCTGGCTATGGCGTGCTACTGGCCGGCCTGGGACTGGTGCTGCTGCAGCGTTGCAGCAACGACTTGGCCGCCGCCCTGGCGGGGCTGGGGTTGTTGTTCTACGTGGGGCTCTACAGTCTATGGTTCAAGCGGCGCTCGCTTTACGGCACGGCGGTGGGCAGCCTGGCCGGAGCGATGCCGCCGGTGATCGGCTATTGCGCGCTCAGCGCACGTTTCGACGCACCGGCCCTGTGGCTGCTGTTGATGTTCTGTTGCTGGCAGATTCCCCATGCCCATGCCATTGCCCTGTATCGCCACGACGACCTGCGTGCCGCCGGCTTGCCGATCCTGACGATGGCGCGCGGTCGGCGCCAGATCGTGATCGGCATCCTGGCCTTCGTCCTCAGCGCCATGGCCCTGGGCTTGAGCAGAGCCATGGACATGGCCTGGTTCCTGGTGATCGGTGGCTTGGGCGGCTATTGGCTGGCGGTCGCCTTGGCGCGACCAGGCCACGGCGAGGAACGGCGTTGGGCCCGGCGGATGTTCGGCTGGTCCATCGTCCTGGTCCTGGCCAGCAGCCTGATGATGTCCACGGCTCACCCGGGACTGCCGATCGATGTCGGGGGGACACCGGCCTTGGGCGGCCGAACCCCCGGGTAAGGTGTCTCAGCCACCGGCGCCGGAACCGCCGGAGCCCGCACCACCGTTGCCGCCCGAACTCCCCCCGCTTGCCCCTCCAGCACCGCTGCCAGTACTGCTGCCAGTACCGCCACTCTCGCTGTCGCCCTGGCCGGAGCCCGGGGTGGTGCTGCTGCCATTGGCATCGCCACCGTTGCCTCCCTGGGGGCCTCCGGGAAGGGCGGAGGGAGGCATGACGGAACCCGAACCACTGGCCCCGGAAGATGAAGACGAGCCACCGGTGCTCGGACTGCCGGCCGCCCAAATCGGTCCGCTGAAGGCGCAAGCCAGGCCAACCGCCATCAGGAGTTTTTTAATTGGAGTGTTCATCGAAGGTACCTCGTACTGTGTCCAGGGTCGGAGCGACCCCTACAGATTGGGAGAAGGCCCTGGAGGGCAAAGTTTGAACGACTTGACCCAGGACTCGACGAATGGCCGGCGACTCAGGCGTCGACCGGCAAGTCCGGGTAATGCGTGGTGACCGAGGCGATCAGCCGGCGGATTCGCGGCTTGACCGACGACTGGCGATGGACCCGTTGCCAACGGCAATCGGCGATCTCGTTGGCGGGCACGGGGTGTTGTCGCTCCTCCAGGCGCGCCTGGAACACGTGGTGCAGGCAGTCGCCGTCGTGATAGCGCATCAGGTAGCGCAGGTCCCGGGCAATGATCCCGGTTTCTTCCTGCAGTTCACGCCAGCCGGCCTCGGCGGGAGTCTCGCCAGGCTCGATACGTCCACCCGGCAGGGTCCAGTCGGCTTTGGCCTTGCGTACATACAGCCATTGCCGGTCCTGGCAGCAGATCACGGTGGCGCGTTGTTTCATGCTTGCCTGCGTGCGTAGCCGGTCAGTGGCCTAACGTCGGGCACCACGCAGCCGCACGGCATGGCTGGGTGATGTCCGGAGCGCAACCACAGGGTCATTTGCGGTGCGTGGTCTGCAAGCGCTTGGCCATGTCCAGGTGCATGCGCAGTTGAGGCAGGGTGCTCTGGGCGAAGGCCTTGAGCTGGGCGTCGTCCTTGGACTGCGACTCTTTCTCGAACAGCGCCACGGTTTTTTCATGGGCCTCGACCTGGTTGTCGATATAGGCCTGGTCGAAGGACTCGTCGCGCATTTCCAGAATCATCTTCTTCGCCCGTGCGGTCAGCGAGGCTTCGTCCGGCACCTTGATGTCGAGCTTGTGGGCCAGGTTCAGCAGCTCCTGGTTGACCTTGGTATGGTCGTCCACCATCTGCTGGGCAAAGGCCTTGACGTCGGTGGCGGTGCTCTTCTCCAGCGCCAGCTTGGCGCTCTCCACCTCGTTGATGCCGCCCTGGGCCGCTTCATCGACGAAGTCGCTGCTAGCGGCCGCCAGCGCCAGGCCGCAGCCACCGGCGGTCAGCAACAACGACAGCCCCAGTTGGCGCATGAGTTTGTGGTTCATAACGTTCTCCTTAGGAAGGGCACGACAAAGGTGTCGCCCTACTGTTGAGCACGGGGCAGGGCCAATGGTTTAGTTTTTTCCACTCCCTGCTCAAAGCGCGGCCACCGGGCGCAGGTATTGCGGGGCCAGCACGTTGAACCAGAGCAGGATCATGCTCACCAGGATGGTCACCAGCACCAGCAGGCCCACGCCCCAGACCGAGGCGGCATACAAGCGCCCGCGCTCCTGGTTCAGGTACATGAACTTCGGCAGGCCCACCAGCAGCAGGTAGCTGGCATGGGCACTGGCCGCCAGCAGGGCGGCCAGCGCCAGCCAGCGGCTGGGATAAAGGCCGCTGATGCCGGCGATGAAGTAAGGCGTGGCGGTGTAGGCGGCGAAGCCAATGCACTGGTTGAATGTCGGCCGGGCCTCGAACGAGCGCGACATCCAGCGGATGAACCCGCCCATCAGCACGGTGCCCAGCAGCGTGGTCAGGTAGAGCAGCAAGGCCAATTGCATCGCGCTGGCCAGGCTCAGGCGGACCTGCTCGGTGTCGGCCAGGCTCCAGCCGACCTGGGTCACGCCAATGAACAGGCAAAGGGCGGGAACCAGGGCCCAGAGCAGCAGATGGGGCAAGTATTGCCGGGGCTTGCGTTGTTCTTCGCAACGGATCTGGACCCAGGCCGATTCCGGCTGGGTCAGTAGCTTGACGAAGTGGGTTTTCATGGGACCTCCGATACGCGAATGCCGTGTCACGGCTTCTTGGCATATGGAGGCGGGCGCGCATCCGGCGGTTCAAGTTTTATCCCTCAAGGCACCGGTCATCCGTGCTTGGCGCAACGCGATGGAATCTTTTGCCGCTGTGGCCGCTCTGCCTTTGAAAGGCGTACACCCTGTCGCCCCCGAATGATGCTGGTGTTGATCCAAGGAGCCTGCCATGAGCCTGCTGGAAGTTTTCCACGGTAGCCCGACGGCGTTACCCCACGATGCCCCCTTGCGGAGCCTGTACCACCAGCTGCTGGGCCCTGGCGATGCACAGGCTCGCAGCCTGGGCCAGGAGTTCCTGGAGCGGCAATTGCAAAGCCTGGACCCTGCGGTCGAAGTGCTGCCCGGCGACCCCGGGCAACTGCTGGCCATGGTCGAGGACAATTGCCGGGCGGTCAGCCGGCAGTATGCCGACTACCTGGACCAGCGCCGGCAAGGCGCTGGACGGCGGCTCTTCGGCAACAAGGCCCATGCCTTGTACTTCCTGCAGGGCGTAGCGCCGACCAAGCTGGTGGACGGCGCCTGGTTGCACGGGGTGCTGGCGCATTGGCGGGACTACCGCTACGACGGCCTGGTCAGCACCTACCTGGAGGAGCTGGGCGAGGGTGAGGCGGCGCAGAATCATGTGGCCTTGTACCGTAGGCTGCTGGCCGAGCAGGGCTGCGACAGCGACCCGGGCCTGAGCGACGAGCACTATCGCCAGGGTGCGATCCAGCTGGCCCTGGGGCAGTGTGCCGAGTCGTTCATGCCGGAGGTGCTGGGCTACAACCTGGGATATGAACAGCTGCCCCTGCACCTGCTGATCAGCGCCTACGAGTTGAACGAACTGGGCATCGATCCCTATTACTTCACCTTGCACGTGACCATCGACAACGCCAGCAGCGGTCACGCACGCAAGGCCGTGCAAGCGCTGTGGGACTTGCAGCCGGTGGGCATGGATGGCGGGGAATTCTGGCGCCGGGTATCCCTTGGCTACCAGCTCAACGACCTGGGCCTGGGATCTGGCGCGGTGATCCAGGCATTCGACCTGGAGCGCGAGCTGGTGGCGATGCTCGAGCGCAAGCGCCTGGCGGGACGGCACATGCACGCCGATTACTGCCGCTTCGACGGCAAGGGCGTGAACCAGTGGCTGGACCAGCCGGGGCAGATTCGTGGGTTCCTGCACGTCCTTCAGGACAAGGGCTGGATCAAGCGCAACCAGGATCCGCAGGACAGTCGCTTCTGGCAGTTGGTCCACGGGCATGGCGCGGCCATGTTCGGCGTGTTCAGCGGCTATGAAAAACAGCTGCTGCATGACTGGATCGCCGGCGACTGGGATCTCGATCGCTACCCTTCGCCCAAGCGCCGGATCCCGTCCCATGGCCTGCCGGAGCGCAACGACCAGGATCCGGAGACCCAGGCATTGCGCCAGGCGCTGCGCGGGCAAGACGCCGGACGACAACTGCAACTGCTGTTGCCCTGGCTGGCCGCGCCCCGGCATTGCCGGCCGGCGGGATTGTTCGCCACTCGCACCTTCATCGATTTGCGCAATCGCCTGCGCTGAGCCCGGGAGCCTGCCATGAACCAACGCCCTTCATCGTTCCATCCGCCGCGCCAGGCGACCCGGCACCAGGCCGACCAGGCCTTGCTGCAACTGGGCCGGCGCCTGCAAGCGGCGGGTTATCGCTTCGTCACGCCGACCCCGGCCACGCACCAGCGGGTCAACCGGCGCCCGAGTGCCGCGTGCAGCGTCGACCTGCGTGATGTGTTCGGCTGGTCGCGGCCGTTCGCCGCCAGCCTGTTCGAGGCCACGGAGCTGGATCTGCTGTACCAGGCCGGGATCATCCAGGCCGAGGCCGGACGGCTGCATAGCACGGTACGTTGGTCCAGCCTGGACGAGCTGCTGCTGGTGCACTCGGCCTATCCGACCGATGAGGCCGAGGCGGTATTCCTCGGCCCGGATACCTACCGTTTCGCGCGCCTGATCGAAGCCTGCCTGCAACAGCGTTTCAGTGCCGTGCGGCGGGTGGCCGACATTGGCTGCGGCACCGGAGCGGGCGCCCTGCTGGTGGCGCGTGCCCGACCCGAGGCCCAGGTGCTGGCCCTGGATATCAATCCTCGGGCCTTGGCTTTCTGCGCGATCAATGCCGAACTGGCCGGGGCCGGCAATGTCGGCGTCTATCACAGCGATGTGCTGGAAGGGGTCGAGGGTGGCTTCGACCTGATCCTGGCCAATCCGCCCTATATGAAAGACCCGCGCCAGCGTGCCTACCGCCATGGCGGCGGCGCCTTGGGCGAGCAACTGTCGCTGCGCATCCTGGCCCAGGCGCTGCCGCGCCTGGAGCCACAGGGCACCTTGTTGTTGTACACCGGGGTGGCGATGGTCGGCGGTCACGATCCGTTCCTGGACGCCGCCCGTGCGCTGTTGCAAGGCGAGCGCTACGGCTGGACCTACCAGGAACTGGATCCCGATGTGTTCGGCGAGGAGCTGGAACAGCCCGGCTATGAACAGGTCGAGCGCATTGCCGTGGTGGCCCTGACCGTCACCCGGCTGGCCTGAGGCGAGCACGGCATGAGCGCATTCGACCCTGGCCAACCGCAATGCCTGGGCATCGAAGAGGAGTACCTGATCACCGATCTTCAGAGTCGTCGCATGGTTGCCGAGCCACCGCCTGAGGTACTGCGTGACTGCCGCGAAGTCCTTGGCCAGAACTTTGCCCACGAGATGTTCCAGGGCCAGATCGAAGTTGCCTCGCCGGTGTTCGAACACAGCGCCCAGGCTGGCGCCTACCTGGGCCGGGTACGCTCGGCCCTGGACCAGGCCCTGGCCGCCCACGGCCTGGGGTTCGTCTGCGCCGGCAGCCATCCGCTGGCCACCTGGCACGAACAACGGGCCACCGCTCAGGAGCACTTTCGGCAGCTGTTCGACGAGTTCGCCCTGGTGGCCCGGCGCAGCGTGCTCAGTGGCCTGCATGTACATGCCCAGGTGCCGGCAGCGGTGGACCGGATCGCGGTGATGAACGAAGTCTTGCCCTGGACGCCGTTGTTGCTGGCGCTGAGCCTGTCCTCGCCATTCTGGCATGGCCACGACAGCGGCTATCTCAGCTACCGCCAGGTGGCCTGCGATGAATGGCCACGCATGGGTATCCCCGAATACCTGCAAGATCACCGGGCCTATGACGACTACCTGCGGTTACTGCGCGGCATCGGCGCGCTGGGGGCCGAAGATAACGCCTGGTGGGGCATTCGCCCGGCGTTGCGCTACCCGACCCTGGAGCTGCGCATGACCGATGCCTGCCCACGAGTGGCGGACGCCCAGACCCTCGCCGGACTGTTCGCGGTGATGGTCCGGCATGCCTGCCTGTTGCCCGCAGTGGGCCGTCAATACACCCAGGCCCGGCGCTGGCTGCTCAAGGAGAACCGTGTCCAGGCCCGGCGCCGGGGAGCGCAGGGCCGCTATGTCATGAGCCCGGAGCAGGCGCCGATGGGCCTCGGGCAATGGCTGGACCTGGCCGAACAGGTGTTTGGTGCCACGGCGCAAGCCCTGGGCGAAGAGCCGCTGTTCGAACGCGCCCGTCAGCTGTTGCGTGAGGGGTGCAGTGCCGAACGCCAGTTGCGCTGCCATGGCACCCAACCCGAGGAAGCGGACCGCGCGGCGCGCTGTCGGGCGGTGGTCGACCTGCTGCTGCAGGAAAGCCGCGATCCAGGACCGGAAACGATCCATGCCCCATGAACGAAGGAAAGCCAATATGAATGCCGCACCCGCCGTATCGCCCACCGAGGCGCCGCAAGCCTGCCCGGAGCTGCTCCAGCGCCTGCTGCTGGCTCGCGGTCCGGGGGGCCAGGAAGACGAAGTCCGGGCTATCTGCGTCGAGCACCTGCGGCGCTATTGCGACGAAACCCGGATCGACGCGGCGGGCAACGTCATCGGCCGGTTCGCCGGCCACGGCGCGCCATGTGCCGGATCGGGAATCTGCGTGATGGCGCACATGGACGAGATCGCCATGGTGGTCAAGCGGGTCATGCCTGACGGCACCCTGCAGGTGGTGGCCCTGGGCGGCGCCAACCCGGTGAACTTCGGCATGTGCCCGCTGGACATCCTCGGCGACCAGGCGATCCTGCCGGGTGTGTTGTCCTTCGGTTCGATGCATTCCACGCCGGGCTCGCCCCAGGGCAGGGATGTGGTTTCGGGCAACGTGCACTGGAACGATGTGCACGTCATTACCCGCAGCTCCCCGCAGCAGCTGCGCGCCCAGGGCGTGCGGCCGGGCACGCGGGTGGTCCTGAGCCGGCACTGGCGCAGCCCCTGGCGCGTGGGGGATGCCATCGCCGCGCATTTTATGGACGACCGGGCGCCGCTGGCGGCGGTGCTGGAATGTGCACGGTTGCTCGCCGACCGGCGCGGGCGACTGGAACAGGAGGTGTACCTGGTGCTGACTACTTGCGAGGAGGAATCCAACGCCGGGGCCATGTACGCCGCCGCGCACCTGCCATGCGATACCAGCATCGCGGTGGAGGTCGGCCCGGTGCTTGAAGAGTACGCGACGCGGTTGAGCCTGGATCCGATCGTCAATACCGGTGATGAGAAAGGCTACTACAGCCGCTCGGTGGTCACGGGCTTGGCCGATGCCGCGCAGCGTTGCGGGTTGACGCCGCAGTATGCCTTGCTGGTGGACTTCGCCTCCGATGCCAGCGCGGTGCTCAGCAGCGGCCTGTGCGGGCGAGCGGGGTGCCTGGGGATCGCCACCGAGAACACCCATGGCTATGAGCTGGTCCTGGATGGCGCCATCGACGCTTGCGCCCGCACCCTGGCCGAATACCTGGAGCCGCGTGCCTAGCCGCGCCCCTTGCCGATCCGCCTGACCCGGTACTGGCGAGCCTTATCCAGGTCGCTTGGCGGTCTCGCGTTGCCGGGCATTCTTGCCCAGCCCGCGCAGGTTCATCAGCCCCAGGCAGCACTGCAGGATCACCAGGGCGTAGGCATGGGCATACAGGCCCCAGGCGATCCACAGCAGGTTGCTGAGCATGAAGCAGATGAAACCGGTCATTCGGCGTCCGGGGCGCAGCGAGCCGATCAGCCAGGCCGCGAGCACCGTCACCAGCATGGCCGGCCATTGCAGTGCATCCAGGTAGTCCATGCGTCGCTCTCCGCGCAGCGCTAGGTGGAGTGATAGAGGTTGCCGCTTGCAGTCGCGGTACTGCAGTCGACCATTGCCCGGCCTGGAAGATTCGCTATTTCACAGCCAGGTCCGCCGGGGTGCATGAATGAAAGATTCAGTGAACCCTGGACATGTGCCTCGAGCCTAAAGAAGCATCAACCCGGAGGTGCATCATGCTCGCAAGTTATCTATGGATCGGCCTGTGCGCGATCCTCGTATTGCTCGATCTATGGGCCATCAACAGCGTATGGCGCAGCGACAATTCCTCGGGCAGCAAGGCCTTGTGGACAGCCCTGGTGGTCCTGCTGCCCGTGCTGGGGCTGGTGCTGTGGGGCGTGCTCGGGCCGCGGGGCGTGACCCAGGGGCCGTCCTCGCCCGAGCACAGCAAGGGCTAGGCCGACCATTGATCCGCTGCCCGCCGCAGGCGAAGGAACCCCAACCCGCTTTGCTGCCCCCTAACGCCTAGAGTCCCCGGCATCCAGGTCGGGGCCAGGAGGAAATCCGATGCGTGCCATGACTTACCAGGGCGCTCACAAGGTGACGGTGCACACCTTGCCCGATCCCTGTATCGAGCAGCCCGACGACATCATCTTGCGAGTCACTGCGACGGCCATCTGTGGCTCCGACCTGCACCTGTACCGAGGCAAGATCCCCACGGTGGAACATGGCGATGTGTTCGGCCACGAGTTCATGGGCATAGTCGAGGAGGTCGGGCCGGCGGTGACCCGGGTGCGGCGTGGCGACCGGGTGGTGATCCCGTTCGTGATCGCCTGCGGCGACTGCTTCTTCTGCCAGCACCAGTTGTATGCGGCATGCGAGACCACCAACGATGGCCGCGGTGCGATCCTCAACAAGAAAGCCATCCCGCCGGGAGCCGCGTTGTTCGGCTACAGCCGCTTGTACGGTGGTGTTCCGGGCGGCCAGGCGGAGTTGGTACGGGTGCCCAAGGCCAATACCGGGCCATTCCAGGTGCCTGGGACCCTGGCGGATGAACAAGTGCTGTTTCTCTCGGACATCTTGCCCACGGCCTGGCAGGCGGTGGGCAATGCCGCCGTCGGCGAGGGCAGCAGCCTGGCGATCTACGGGGCAGGGCCGGTAGGCCTGCTGTGCGCGGCCTGCGCCAGGATGCTGGGGGTCGAGCGGATCTTCATGGTCGACCAGCATGCCTATCGCTTGGAATACGCCCGGCGTACCTATGGGATCATTCCGATCAACTTCGGCGAAGACGACGATCCGGCCGATACCATCATCCGCCAGACCGCGGGCATGCGCGGTGTCGATGGCGTCATCGACGCCGTGGGCTTCGAGGCCAAGGGCAGCACCACCGAAACCGTGTTGTCCACGCTCAAGCTCGAGGGCAGCAGCGGCAAGGCCTTGCGCCAGTGCATCGCCGCCGTGCGCCGTGGAGGCGTGGTCAGCGTGGCCGGGGTCTATGCCGGTTTCATCCACTGCTTCCTGTTCGGTGATGCCTTCGACAAGGGACTGGTGTTCAAGATGGGCCAGACCCATGTGCAACGTTACCTGCCCGAGCTGCTCGAACATATCGAGCGCGGTCGCCTGCGGCCCGAGGTGATCATCACCCATCGGCTCTCCCTGGAGCAGGCGGCGCTGGGCTACGAACTGTTCGATAAGGGCCAGGACGAGTGCCGCAAGGTGGTGCTGGTGCCGGGACTGGAGCAACGCCCTGTGCCCGAGCCACTGCCGGGGGCCGCGGCGCTGGTGGTCTGAGGGCCGCCGCTGGCGGTCATGGAGGCGTGCGTGGAACAGGATGAGTTGCAGAGCCGGCAGCAGCCGGTTCGCGAGTACATGGGGCTGCAGCGCAAGGTCTGGCGCCTGGAGCGCCTGGGCTGGTACGTGCTGGTGGTAACGGTGTTGCTGACCCTGGGCGGGCTGTTCTCCAAGGGGCCACTGAGCTCGCGCCAGTTGCACAGCGCCGACGGCAGGTTACAGGTGCATTACCAGGCGTTGCTACGTGGCGGCTCCGCGGCCAGCCTGGTGGTGCACATGCGTGGCAGCGCCGGCCAGCCCCTTGAGCTGGAGGTGGGTGGGGAGTTGCTGCAGGGTTTCAGCGTCGAGAGCCTGCTGCCCCAGCCACTCAAGGCCAGTGCGGTGGGACAGGGCCTCAGGCTCTGGCTACTGGCGGATGCCGACGGCCGCGCTTCGTTGCACTTGAGGCTGCGCAGCGAAGGCGCGGGGCGGTATGCGACCCGGGTCGCCCTGGCAGCGGGGCCGGCCCTGACTTTCGAGCAATTCATTTATCCCTAGGTGGTCTCATGGACTCGGTATGGCGGGCGGCGGCGATCTACCTGGCATTGATGGTGCTGTTCAAGATCGCCGGCAGGCGTTCGCTGGCCGAATTGACCACCTTCGACCTGGTGTTGCTGATGGTGATTGGCGAGGCGACCCAGCAGGCGCTGCTGGGAGAAGACTTTTCCCTGACCAACGCGGTCCTGGTGATCGTCACGCTGATCGCCATCGATGTCGGTCTGTCACTGGCCAAGCGGCGCTGGAGCTGGTTTTCCCGGGTGATCGACGGCGGGCCCACGGTGCTGGTGGAAAACGGCAGGCTGTTGCGCCAGCGCATGCGCCAGGCGCGGCTCGTGGAAGAGGACATCCTCGAAGCGGCCCGCTCCAGCCAGGGCGTACTGGAGATCGGGCACATCCGCTATGCGATCCTGGAGCGCAACGGCAAGATCTCGATCATTCCCTATCCTTGATGGCGTCGCAGGCTTGCTGGGCCTAGAGGATCGGCTTGCCGCCGGTGACGCCCACCCGCGAGCCGGAGATGTAGCTGGCCTCGTCGCTCGCCAGCAGGACATAGATGGGCGCCACCTCCACTGGCTGGCCCGGACGGCCCAGGGGCGTCTGCTCGCCGAAGTGGCTGACCGCCTCTGGCGGCATGGTGGAGACGATCAGCGGCGTCCAGATGGGGCCGGGGGCGACGCTGTTGACCCGAATGCCACTGGCGCCCAGCAGTTGCGCCAACCCGGCGGTGAAGTTGGCGATGGCGCCCTTGGTGGTGGCATAGGGCAGCAGAGTCGGTTTGGGGGCGTCGGAGTTGATTGAGCTGGTATTGATGATCGAGCTGCCGGGTGCCATGTGCGGCACCGCGGCCTGGCAGATGCGAAACATCGCGGTGATGTTGATATCGAAGGTCCGTACCCATTCTTCATCGGTGATATCCGCCAGTTCATGGTGGGTCATCTGGTAGGCGGCATTGTTTACCAGGATATCGATGCGCCCGAACTGCTCCACGGTCCTGGCGACGATGTCGTGGCATTGCTGCCTGCCTGCCAGGTCGCCCGGCAGCAGCAGGTATTGGCGCCCGGCCTGCTCCACCCAGCGCGCGGTCTCGCGGGCGTCGTCGTGCTCGTCCAGGTAGGCCAGCGCCACATCGGCGCCTTCCCGGGCGAAGGCAATGGCCACTGCCCGGCCGATGCCGCTGTCGGCCCCGGTGACCAGGGCGATCTTGCCGGCCAGGCGGCCCGAGCCCTGGTAGCTTTGTTCGCCACAATCAGGGTAGGGCTCCATGGCCCCTTGGGCTCCGGGAACCGCTTGCTGCTGGGCGGGAAAAGGTGGTCTTGGATAGGATTTCATGGGCATCTCCGCAGCTGGCGACCAGGTCCGGCTGCCCCGGGGCTCATGCCAAGGGCAGCCAGGCGCTGGGCGAGGCATTCAAATAGGGGTTAGTGAGTGCAGGTCACGCCCTGCAACAGGGTGCTGTTGGCCCCGTGGTCGTGGGCCCGGGTTATGTTGGCCAGGGACACGACACCGACCAGGCGCTTGTCGCGATTGACCACCGGCAGGCGCCGTAGCTGGATGTCGGCCATGTTGCGGGCCACATCCTCTACGTCCTGGTCCTCGTAGCAGTAGCGGATGTCGCCGCTCATGATCAGGCTGACCGGAGTGTCGCAGGGCATTCCCTGGGCCACTGCGCGCACGGCGATGTCACGGTCGGTGACCATGCCCACCAGGCGATCCTGGCTGCTGACCAGGATCGCCCCGCAATCGATGTTGGCCATCAGGCTGGCGACTTCGCGCAAGCTGTGGTCCGGGCTGGTGGTCTGGACGTCGCGGGTCATGATTTCAAGGATTTTCATCGACTTCTCCCGATACGCAGCGGGCTGTTCGACCCGCATGAGAAAAAAGAGGCGGGGCCGTGGCCCCGCTCGTCGGACACTCAACTGCGGCCGCCACCGCCGCTGCGTCGACTGCCCTGCTTGCCGGCGCCGGACGCCTTGTGCCGGTCGCCGGTGCTGTGGCCCCCCGAGGCCTGTCCGCCTTTCCTGCCTGCTTCGGAGGCTTTTTCCCGATCATTGGCAAAGTTTCCAGGATTGGGATGTCCGGTATTAGCCATGGTTGAAGACCTCTTGCTAATGGAAAGTTATGCCCGTAATCAAACCGGGCATTTATTGGGAGGTCGGTGGTTTTTAAAAGGTCGAAATGATTGGGTGGGCGGCGACGAATGGTTTTGGGCCAGTACAAGCAACTTCAGCCCAGGGCAAGTTCATTTTCGTGCCTATATGCAAGCGGCGCTAAAGTTCATTATTCGTCTAATGTCCCGGTCGACACCTGGCTGGCATTTGAACAATGCGAGCAAAAAGTTTTCAAACTTGTTGGGGGAATCTTGTATCGAGTAACGCAATGCATCCAATACAGGAGATCGAAGATGAAAGATCGAAGCGCAACTCGTTCCCAGGCCTCGAGTGGCAAGAGCCAAGGCCTGGTTGAACAGGACCCGGGACCGGGCTTGAGCGACGACCAGCGGGTCTGCCGCGAGGACCAACGGCGGGCGCAACCAGGACCCCGGGTCGAGCCCGGCCCTGCGGACCGGGAACGCCTCAAGCCTTGATCAGGCCCAGCACTAGCAGCAGTTGGCCATTATCCAACCGCCTGCCACGGCGCACCACGCCATGGCAGGGCTGGCCATCCCGGTCGAATGTCAGCCCATGGGCCTGCTGCAACCGGGTGGGCCAGGGCGGGCTGACCAATAACTCCAGGTCGCCGCCGTGGGAGGGCTCGCCCACCTGGACGAGGCATTCGCAGTCCAGGGCATTGACCCCGAACAAGGTGTCTTGCAGGTAAGTGATCCTGCTGAGCCGTGGCGGTGTCGTTGCGGGCATGGCGGGAATGATCCTGAGTGGTTCATGACATGCGCGAAGACTGCCGGGAAACCACCATCTCCTCGAGAATTTCACGCACCAGCCGATTGATGCCCGACTCGCCGTGGTAGTGGCTGCGATCGATGCTGGCGATGGTGAACTGGTTCGATCCTGGCGCCAGGATGTCTAGCGAGAGACTGCCATCGGCATTGATCACGCAGTTCACGCGGCAGTTTGGCAAGCGCTGGGCAAGGGCCGTCTCGATTTCGAACTTGCTTAGGGTGTCCATGGAGTTTCCGGCTCTCGGTCATTGGCCTGTCAAGATTAGCTGAGGAACTCGGGCTGTAAATGCTGTCAGCCTGATAGCAAAGTTACATGAGTTAAGCGTCGTAATTCATCCAGAACAACTTTCCACGACGTTAAAATTTGCGCGGCAATACTTGAAGTTGCCTGCTAGTTGCCGCTTGTTGAAGGCATCTCGGGTTTTCAGAACATCCCTCGTCATTCCCTGGAAGGGTTAGCCGCGAGCATCCATTTTCGGCGGCCCGGGATGGGAGGGGAAAGGCGGCAGCACCTCTTCGGCCGGTTCCTGGATGACTTCGGCCATCGGACGTTGGCAGAACTGGATGCCCAGCGCGGCATGATCGACGCCGGCCTCTTGCCATTCACAAAAAGCTGCGTCCGGTTTCCCTCTGGACGACGGAGGTTTCCTTGCTTCGACTCATGCTTTCGCTAATGGCTGTGCTGGTACTAGGAACCGGTATCTACACCCTTGGATTCACACTGAACAAAGGGGCTGACAATGCTCATGCGCCGCGCGCGAGCCATATGCATCCCCTGGCCACCGGGATCGGAAGTGGTCAAGCATCTATGACGACACCCTGGGGAACGGTTCAGTCGGGGGGGATCGATCGTCCTCGGCCAGAGCTTCCCAGACCTGGTGCGGCGACATGCTCATTTCCAGCCAGACCTGGGTCAGCAGCAGGGCGATGAAGCAAGCCAGGCCGATGCCCAGGCTCAGGTCGGCGATGTCGATCAGCTTAACGATGGAGACCAGGATCCCGATCAGGTAGACCTCGAGCATGCCCCATTCGCGCAAGTGGCGATAACCGCGGTAGAGCAGCATGGCGCCGCGGCGCGCCACCTTGAACCTCAGGCTCAGCAGTACCAGCAACTGGCAGAGCAGTTTGAGCAGGGGAATGGCCATGCTGTTCAGCAGCACCAGCACGGCGACCCCGGGCATGCCGCTTTCGAACAGCCCGAGCACACCGCTCCAGACGGTGTCGCTACGGGTCTGGCCCAGAAGGGTCAGGTGCATGATTGGCAGAAAGTTGGCCGGGATGTAGAGCAGCAAGGCGGTCAGGACGAGGGCGAAGCAACGGCGCTGCCATTGATGGCGATGCACGGCCAGTTCGAAGCCGCAACGCGGGCAGCAGCTCTTTTCACCGGGTTCCAGTGGTTCGCGGTGCATCAGCAGGTCGCATTCATGGCAAGCGACCAGGGCCTGGAGCGGCAGGTTCGGCAAGTCGCCGGGGTGGGTGTGGAGCATCGGGCAAGTCCTGTGGGCGTGTGGCCTAGGTATCTGTTCTGGCTTGGGGGCGGGCGCCGTCCAGGAACATCTGCTCCAGGGTCTGGGCGGTATTCGAGCTCGCCGCGCGTCCGCGGCGTTCGGCGTCCACCATGCCGTAGACCAGGGTGATGAACAGCTCGGTGAACACCGACGCGCTGATGTCGATGCGGAATGCTCCCTTGTGCTGGCCGTCCAGGAAAAAGGCGTCCAGCGCGTTGATGTAGGACTGCCAGCGGTCGCCGTCGGCCTGTGGGTCGAGGAAATCCGGGCGGTATTGAAATACCAGGAAGGTCAGTAGCTCTCGATGGGCGAGATGCTCCCTGATCAAATTGTGCAGTGCTTCCAATGGATCTGCATCCAGCAGGCGGGAGGCTTCGATGATCTGGTGCAACGCCTCCTTGCCATGCCATTCGAGCATTTCCAGCAGATGGTCACGCGTGCCACAAAAACGCTGCAG
>NZ_JACKZK010000027.1:0-74979 GCF_014230245.1 Pseudomonas sp. MSSRFD41
ACAAAAAAACCGCAGCGCTGCGGTTTTTTTGTGCTTGTTCGATTGTGGGAGCGGCCGGTCGACGCTCGATTGCCCGCGATAGAGACGCCGCGGTCCGGCTGGCTCACCGCGTGTTCATCGCGAGCAAGCTTCGCTCCTACGGAAGCCGCGCCACTGCGGCCGGATCACGCGCCTTTGTGCACCAGGCCGTCGGCGCGGAACATGCCGCGGATGCCACGCACGGCCTGGCGGATACGGTCCTGGTTCTCGATCAGGGCAAAGCGCACGTGATCGTCACCGTACTCGCCGAACCCTACGCCCGGCGAGACGCAGACCTTGGCCTCGGCCAGCAGCTTCTTGGCGAACTCCAGCGAGCCCAGGTGGGCATAGGCTTCGGGGATCTTGGCCCAGACGTACATCGAGGCCTTGGGGTTCTCCACCATCCAGCCCAGTTCATGCAGGCCCTTGACCAGCACGTTGCGCCGCTGCCGGTACTGCTCGGCGATATCGCGCACGCACTGCTGGTCGCCTTCCAGGGCGGCGATGGCGGCCACCTGCAGCGGGGTGAAGGTGCCGTAGTCGTGGTAGCTCTTGATCCGCGCCAGGGCACTGACCAGCTCCGGGTTGCCGACCATGAAGCCGATGCGCCAGCCGGCCATGTTGTAGCTCTTGGACAGGGTGAAGAACTCCACCGCGATGTCCTTGGCTCCTGGTACCTGCATGATCGACGGGGCCTTCCAGCCGTCGTAGACGATATCGGCGTAGGCCAGGTCGTGGATCACCAGCACGTCGTACTGCTTGGCCAGGGCGATCACCCGCTCGAAGAAGTCCAGCTCCACGCACTGCGAGGTGGGGTTGGACGGGAAGCCGAGGATCATCATCTTCGGCTTGGGGATCGAGCCGCGGATGGCCTGTTCCAGCTCGGCGAAGAAGTCCACGCCGGGCACCAGCGGCACCGAGCGCACCTGGGCGCCGGCGATCACCGCGCCGTAGATATGGATCGGATAGCTGGGGTTGGGCACCAGCACCGTGTCGCCGTGGTCCAGGGTGGCGAGCATCAGGTGCGCCAGGCCTTCCTTGGAGCCGATGGTGACGATGGCTTCGCTTTCCGGGTCGATGTCGACCTGGTAGCGCTCCTGGTACCAGCGGGAAATCGCCCGGCGCAGCCGTGGGATGCCCTTGGAGGTGGAATAGCCATGGGTGTCTTCGCGCTGGGCGACCTGCACCAGCTTCTCGACGATATGCGGCGGAGTCGCGCCGTCGGGGTTACCCATGCTCAAGTCGATGATGTCTTCGCCGCGCCGACGCGCAGCCATCTTCAGCTCGGCAGTGATATTGAAAACGTAGGGGGGGAGTCGATCGATACGCGCAAAGCGGCGCGGCGAAACTTGTTCGGCCATGGTTGCCTCGAGAAGACGTAAGCGCCCGGAACCGTCCGAGCGACGTTGGCCACTGCGGTGGCCTGCGGGGCAGACGATAAGGGCGCTGGCGGCGGCTTGTCCAGAGGCGCGGAAAACTATTTTTTCGGGCTGGCGGGCATTTGCGAGGGCGCAGGCTTTGCCGCTATAACGTGCACGCTTCTTGCTGGCCCCTGGCCGGGAAAGGGGCGGGCCAGGCCGGTTTTCCCGGGCACGAGCTCCCCGGCGAGCCTTCGAACAACAGCAGTACATGGGATGGATGATGGAATTCACCAGCGGCTTCTTGCTCAGCCTTTCGTTGTGCCTGGATATCGGCGTGGCCAATATCGCGATGATCACCCTGGCCATGCAGCGTGGTTACTTCCAGGGCTTTTGCCTGGGCCTGGGTACCTGTGTCGGTGACCTGGCCTATGCGCTGCTGGCCCTGGCCGGAATGACCGTCTTGCTGCAGTACGAGACGGTGCGCTGGGTGCTGTGGCTTGGCGGTTCGGCGCTGCTGGTGTACTTCGCGGCGAAGATGATCTACGCCGCGATCCATCACGACGCGCTGCTCGACACCCGTGGCGAGGTGGAGCGGGGCTCGCCGCGCAAGGAGTTCCTGCGGGGGATCTTCCTGGCCATGTCCTCGCCCAGCGCGATCCTCTGGTTCGCCGCCGTGGGAGGCACTTTTATCGCTCGCTCCGGGGGTGGCAGCACCGCTGATTCGGCGCTGTTCCTGGCCGGTTTCTTCTGCGCCGGGCTGGCCTGGACAATGGGCCTGTGCCTGGCGGCGACCCAGGGTGGCAAATTGCTGGGCGACAAGCTGTTGCGCTATTCCTACCTGGCATCTGCGGCGATCTTCTGCTATTTCGCGGTTTACGTGATCCTATCCGGTTACCAGGAGTTCATCGTCGATGCCCGCCCTCTCGACCTTCCGGCGCTCTGATCCAGGCCTTGGCCACAGGCTTCTATACTTGCCTGCGAACCCTTTTTTTCAGTGGCAGGAGTGGCATTCATGGATGAGCAAAACCAGGGCAGCGGCCCGCAACCGCGCTTCGAAAGATGGCATTTCCTGCTGGTCGCCGGTTTCAGCCAGCACTTCACCCCCGCCGATACTCAAGTGATCGGCCAGCTGTGGCAGCGTTTCATTCCCCATATCGGCAAGGTGCCGGGGCAGGTGGATGACGTCACCTACGGCGTGTGCTGCAACCCTGATGCACAGGGCGGCTTCGAGTACATCGCCGGGGTCGAGATCAGCAAGCTCGACGACTTGCCCGAGCACTATCGCTGGATCGAGTTGCAACCCCAGCAGTACGCAGTGTTCGAGCACCACGGATCATTGCAGCAGTTGCCCTGCACCTTCGACTACATCTGGCAGACCTGGCTACCGCAATCGGGCCAGCAAGCCGCCGATGCCCCCTGTTTCGAACGCTATAGCGCCGATTTCAACCCCAATACCGGGCATGGCAGCCTGGAAATCTGGCTGCCCCTGAAGACCGCCTGAACTCTCGGGGGCGCGTCGGCGCCCCTGCCTCGCCTGCACGGGGCGGCAATCTTTATGCGGTCTTGATACCGCCCCCCGCAATCAGTGCCTGACCTTGATACGCCCTCGCCTAACCTGCGTGGCGCAGAAGAGGGCGGTCGACCAGCTGTTCCCGCCTCCCTGCCGGCGCCCATGACCGGGCACCGCCAACGGTAGCGCCGCGAGCCGCTGATGAGGCCGGGCGCTGTCCCACACGCCATCGAGGGGAACTGTCTTGCTGACACTGCCATTGATCTACGGCGCCAGCGGCTTTTGCGCTGTGCTGCTGTTTGCCTACCTGGGGTACGCGCTGATCCGCGCCGAGAAGTTCTGATGCACGTTCCCAGCATTCGCCATGCATTGGCATGCGCCCGGCCGGGCGCTTTCGAGAAAGGAAACCAGCCATGTACGACCTGATCTTCGTGGGCCTGTCCCTGGGGTTCTTTGTACTGACGGCCCTGGGCATCGTCGCCATGGGCAAGATTTGAGCGGAGCATCGACATGTTGAGTACTGTGCTGGAATACGCGGTGATCCTCGGTCTGATGACCGGGCTCGCCGTGCTCATGGGCAAGTGGCTGGCCCGGGTCTTCAGTGGCCGTGGCCATGCCTTGCCGGAGCGCGCCACTTACCGCCTGCTGGGGATCGATCCTGGCGAGGCCATGGGCTGGGCCCGCTACGGTTCGGCCTTGCTGCTGTCCAACGCGGCGATGATGCTGCTGGGCTACCTGGTGCTGCGCCTGCAAGGGCTGACGCCCCTGAACCCGCTGGGGCTGGCGGCGCAGAGTCCGGACCTGGCGTTCAACACCGCCGCCTCGTTCATCACCAATACCAACTGGCAGGCGTACTCCGGCGAGAGCAGCCTGTCGAACTTCAGCCAGATGGCGGCCATCACCTTCCTGATGTTCGTCGGCGCCACCGCCGGAGTGGTGGCCGCCGCCGGCTTCATCCGCGGCTTGAGCCGCTCCAGCTCGGCGGACATCGGCAACTACTGGGTGGATTTCATCCGCGTGCTGTACCGGGTGATGCTGCCCCTGTGCCTGCTGATGGCCCTGGTCTACGTCTGGCAGGGCATGCCCCAGACCCTGGATTCCGAGGCCCTGGCCACCACCCTGGAAGGCGGCCGCCAGCAGTTGATCGTCGGCGCCGTGGCCAGCTTCGAGTCGATCAAGCACATCGGCACCAACGGCGGCGGTTTCTTCAGCATGAACGCCGCGCACCCGTTCGAGAACCCGACGCCGCTGACCAACGTCCTGCATATCCTCAGCATGCTGCTGATTCCCTCGGCGCTGACCTACACCTTCGGCAGCATGCTGCTGCGCCGGCGCCAAGGCTGGGTGTTCTTCGGCACCTTCCTGGTGATGTTCGCGGGCTTTTTGGCCATCGTGTTCACAGCCGAACAGAGCGGCAACCCGCTGCTGACCCTGGCCGGCGCCGACCAGCAACTGTCGGCGACCCAGAGCGGCGGCAACATGGAAGGCAAGGAGCTGCGCTTCGGCATCGCCGACACTGCGCTGTTCGTCACCACCACCACCGGTGCTACTACCGGCTCGGTGAACGCCATGCATGACTCGCTGACCCCCATGGGCGGTTTCGTGCCCCTGGCGCAGATGATGCTCAACTGCGTGTTCGGTGGCGACGGCGTGGGCTTCATCAACCTGATCCAGTACGCCCTGCTGACGGTATTCCTGGTGGGCATGATGATCGGCCGCAGCCCGGAGTTCCTCGGCAAGAAGATCGAGGCCCGGGAGATCAAGCTGGTGATGCTCTCGGTGCTGGCGCACCCCATCTGCATCCTCGGGTTCACCGCCCTGGCGGCGCTCTGGCCAGACACCCTCAACAGCCTCAACAACCTGGGGCCCCATGGTTTCAGCGAGGTGCTCTACGCCTACGCCTCGGGCACCGCGAACAACGGTTCGGCGTTCGCCGGGCTGAATGCCAACACGCCGTTCTTCAACACCACCATCGGCCTGGCGATGCTCATGGGGCGCTTCTTCACCATGCTGCCGATGCTGGCCGTGGCCGGCTCCCTGGCGGCGAAAAAGAACATCCCGGCCGGCGCCGGCACCATTCCCACCGCGACCCCGTTGTTCATGTTCCTGGTGGTGTTCGTGGTGCTGGTGGTCGGTGGCCTGACCTTCCTGCCGGCGCTCGCGCTCGGCCCGCTGGTGGAGCAACTGCAGTTGCTGGCCGGCCAGACTTACAAGTAAGGGGTTGTGATGACTACGCAAATGCAAACCCAGGGCACCACTGTGGTGCTGTTCAAGGGCCTGCTGCGCCCGGTGCTGGTGGCGGCGTTGCTGTGCCTGGCGCTGACCGGCCTGGCCTATCCGCTGGCGACCACGCTGCTGGCCAACCTGGTGTTCCCGTTCCAGGCCCAGGGCAGCCTGCTGCAGCGCAACGGCATGGTGGTGGGCTCCAGCCTGATCGGCCAGGCCTTCCAGCGGCCGGAGTATTTCCAGGGCCGGCCGAGCATGACCCTGGGCAGCGACCCGCTGGACCCGGGCAAGAGCGTGCCGCAGCCCTACAACGCCGGGGCCAGTGGTGCCAGCAACCTGGGCCCCACCAGCCAGAAGCTGCTGGACAGCGTCGCCGAGCGGGCCCGCCTCTACCGCCAGCTCAATGGCCTGGGCGCCGACAGCCTGGTGCCGGTGGACGCGGTGACGGCTTCGGCGTCCGGCCTGGACCCGCACATTTCCCTGGCCAACGCCCGGCTGCAGCTGGAGCGGGTGGCGCGCGCGCGGCACCTGCCGCCGGGCGAGCTGCAAGCCCTGCTGCAAGCACACAGCGAAGGCCGCACCTTCGGCCTGCTGGGCGAGCCCCGGGTCAATGTGCTGCAACTGAACCTCGCGCTGGACGCCCTGGCGCCCATGCCTGCCTCGCCCCTCGCGGCCAGTGAGTAAGAGACCATGAGTAAGAACGCTCGTATTGCTTTGTTCGACCGTGGGTTGCTGCTCACGGCGTGCCAGGATGCCGTGAAGAAGTTGCTGCCCCAGGCGCAGTGGAAGAACCCGGTGATGTTCGTGGTCTACCTGGGCAGCCTGCTCACCACCTTGCTGTGGCTGCAGTCCCTGGGCGGGCAGGGCGAGGCCCCCAGCGGCTTCATCCTGAGCATCGCCCTGTGGTTGTGGTTCACCGTGTTGTTCGCCAACTTCGCCGAGGCCCTGGCCGAGGGCCGCAGCCGGGCCCAGGCGGCGAGCCTCAAGGGCATGAAGCGCCAGACCCTGGCCAAGTTGCTGCAACAGCCACGGCACGGCGCGGCCTGGCTGCCCATGGCCGCCAGCGAATTGCGCAAGGACATGGTGGTGCTGATCGAGGCCGGCGACCTGGTGCCCCTGGACGGCGAGGTCATCGAAGGCGTGGCCACGGTGGACGAGAGCGCCATCACCGGTGAATCGGCGCCGGTGATCCGCGAGGCCGGCGGCGACTTCTCCTCGGTCACCGGCGGCACCAAGGTGCTGTCCGACTGGTTGGTGGTGCGCATCAGCGTCAACCCCGGCGAATCCTTCCTGGACCGCATGATCTCCATGGTGGAATCGGCGCGGCGGCAGAAGACCCCCAACGAGGTGGCCCTGACCATCCTCCTGGTGGGCCTGACCCTGCTGTTCCTGTTGGTGATCGTCACCCTGAGCCCGTACTCGCTGTTCGCCGTGGCCATGAGCGGCACCGGCAGCGTGGTCAGCGCCACGGTGCTGGTGGCGCTGCTGGTCTGCCTGATTCCCACCACCATTGGCGGCCTGCTGTCGGCCATCGGCGTGGCGGGCATGAGCCGGATGATGTCGGCCAACGTCATCGCCACCTCCGGCCGCGCGGTGGAAGCGGCGGGTGACGTGGACGTGCTGCTGCTGGACAAGACCGGCACCATCACCCTGGGCAATCGCCAGGCCAGCGCCTTCCTGCCGGCCCCGGGGATCCGCGACAGCGAACTGGCGGACGCCGCGCAACTGGCGTCCCTGGCCGATGAAACCCCCGAAGGGCGGAGCATCGTGGTCCTGGCCCGGCAACAGTTCGACATCGGGGGACGCGACCTGGCGGCCCTGGGCGCGAGTGCCGTGCCCTTTACCGCCCAGACCCGCATGAGCGGCGTCGACCTGCCCCAGGGCCGCTGCATCCGCAAGGGTGCCGCCGATGCCATCCGCCGCCACATCGAGGCCCTGGGCGGCAGCTTTGCGCCGGCCCTGCAAGCCAAGGTCGATGAAGTCTCGCGCCGTGGCAGCACGCCGCTGGTGGTCAGCGACGGAGCCCAGGCCCTGGGCGTGGTGGAGCTCAAGGACGTGGTCAAGGGCGGGATCAAGGAACGCTTCGCCGAGCTGCGGCGCATGGGCATCAAGACCGTGATGATCACCGGCGACAACCGCCTGACCGCCGCCGCCATTGCCGTGGAGGCCGGGGTCGACGATTTTCTCGCCGAGGCCCGGCCCGAGGACAAGCTGCAACTGATCCGCGACTACCAGGCCAAGGGCAAGCTGGTGGCCATGACCGGCGACGGCACCAACGACGCCCCGGCCCTGGCCCAGGCCGATGTCGCCGTGGCGATGAACAGCGGCACCCAGGCGGCGAAGGAAGCCGGCAACATGGTCGATCTGGACAGCAACCCGACCAAGCTGATCGAGGTGGTGGAGGTGGGCAAGCAGATGCTCATGACCCGTGGCGCGCTGACCACCTTCAGCGTGGCCAACGATGTGGCCAAGTATTTTGCTATCGTACCGGCCGCGTTCGTCGCCACTTACCCGCAGTTGGCCGCGTTGAACGTGATGCACTTGAACAGCCCGAACTCGGCGATCTTGAGCGCGGTGATCTTCAATGCCCTGATCATCGTGTTCCTCATCCCCCTGGCACTCAAGGGCGTGAAGTACCGCTCCATCGGGGCGGCGGCGTTGCTCAACCGCAACCTGCTGATCTACGGCCTGGGCGGGGTGCTGGTACCCTTTGCCGGGATCAAGCTGATCGACATGCTACTGGCCGGGCTCGGCCTGGTCTGACAGGACTTGCAAGGCGGCGCTCTACGGAGCGCCGCCTTGTTCATTCAAGGATGCACATGGCTGTTCTCGACACTGGTAGCACCCCCCGCGACGGGCGCCCCGATCCCGATGCGTTGCTGGAAAAACTGCAGCAGGACGAGCAGGCCGCCCGGTGCGGCAAGCTGCGGATCTACTTCGGCTCCAATGCCGGGGTCGGCAAGACTTGCGCCATGCTCACCGCGGCGCGCCAGGAACTGGCCCAGGGCCGCGACGTGGTGGCCGGGATCGTCGAGACCCATGGCCGGCGCGACACCGCCGAGCTGCTGCAAGGCATCGAGGTGCTGCCCCGGCACCAGTTGATGCACCGTGAACATGCCTTGTCCGAATTCGACCTGGACGCTGCCCTGGCCCGCCAGCCGGCGGTACTGCTGGTGGACGAGCTGGCTCACAGCAATGTCCAGGGTTCCCGGCATCCCAAGCGCTGGCAAGACGTCGAAGAACTGCTGCGGGCCGGCATCGACGTCTGGACCACCCTCAATGTCCAGCACCTGGAAAGCCTCAACGACATCGTCAGCGGGATCATCGGCATCCGCGTGCGCGAGACGGTGCCCGACCATCTGTTCGACGAAGCCCACGAAGTGCTGGTGATCGACCTGCCGCCGGACGATCTGCTGCGCCGGCTCAAGGACGGCAAGGTGTACCTGGCGCCCCAGGCCGAACGGGCCTCGCGCAATTTCTTTCGCAAGGGCAACCTGCTGGCCCTGCGCGAACTGACGCTGCGGCGCACCGCCGACCGGGTCGACGCGCAGATGCGCGACTACCGCCGCGAGCGCTCGATCAACGCCCTGTGGCCAGCCCGGGAGCGGTTGCTGGTAGGGATCGCCGGGGACCCGGCGGACGAGCGCCTGGTGCGCGAGGCGGCGCGCCTGGCGCAGAAACTCGAGGCCGACTGGATGGTGGTGCACGTGGCGCCGGCCCAGCGCCGGGGCATCGGCGCCAGTCGGTATGCGGCTGCCATGAAGACCCTGGCGCTGGCCGCCGAGTTCGGTGCCGAGACCGCGACCCTGCCCGGCATGGACGTGGCCGAGGCCCTGGTGGCCTGTGCCCGCGAGCACAACGCCAATCGCCTGGTGCTGGGCCATTACCCGCGCCGGGTGTGGCAGGTCTGGCACCAGTCGGTGAGCGATCGCATCAGTCGCCAGCATCCGGAAATCGACCAGATCGTGATTGCCAACGGGCCAGCGGACCGCCAGCGCAGCGTGGTGCCCAAGCCCGAGGCCGGCCTGGCGCCCAGTCGTGCACCGGCCTACCTGTGGGCCAGCCTGGCGTGCTTTGCCGCCACGGCAGTGGCGGCGCTGTTGTTGAAGGTCTTCGACCCGGCCAACGTGGTGATGCTGTTCCTGCTTACCGTGGTCCTGGTGGCCCTGCGCCTGGGGCGCGGGCCCGGGGTCTGGGCGGCGATGCTGGCGGTGTTGTGCTTCGACTTCTTCTTCGTCCAGCCGGTGTGGTCGTTCACGGTCAACGACACCCAATACTTCTTCACCTTCGCCCTGATGCTCGGCATCGCCCTGATCACCGGCCAGCTCACCGCGCGCCTGCGCCACCAGGCGCGTACCGCCGCCGAGGGCGAGCGCCGGGCCACCTCCCTGGCCGGGTTGGCCCGGGAGCTGTCGGCGGCGCTCACCGAGGAGCAGATCTGCGCCGTGGCCCTGCGCACCTTTAGCGGGGTGTTCGCGGCCCGGGTCGGGCTGGCGCTGCCGGATGCCGGCGATCGCATGCGGGCCTTGAGCGCCAATGGCCTGGAACTGGACGAAAGCATTGCCCAGTGGGCCTACGATCATGGCCAGCCGGCCGGTAGCGGCACCGCTACCCTGGCGGCGGCCCGCGGGCGCTACCTGCCGCTCAAGGCGCCGATGCGCGTGCGTGGCGTGCTGGTGCTGGAACTGGCGGACCCCGAGCGCCTGCGTGAGCCGGAAGAACAACGCTTGTTGCAAGCCTGCATGAGCCAGCTGGCGATCGCCCTGGAACGAGTGCATTACGTCGAGGTGGCCCAGAGCACCGTGGTGCAGATGGAGGGCGAGCGCATGCGCAACACCCTGCTGGCGGCGATCTCCCATGACTTGCGCACCCCCCTGACCACCATCATCGGCGCCGCCGATGCCGCCTTGCCCCATGCCCCCGACGGCGTCCTGGCGCAGTTGCTGCGGGGTATCCATGACCAGGCCGGCTCCATGCAGCGGCTGATCGAGAACCTGCTGGACATGGCCCGCATGCAGGAGCGTGGGGTGCGCCTGAACCGCCAGTGGAACTCCCTGGAAGAGATCGTCGGCAGTGCCCTGCGCCAGTTGCGCGAGCCCCTGGCCGGGCATCAGGTGCGGGTCGCCATGGCGCCGCAGCTGCCGCTGGTGGAGGTGGACGCGCTGTTGCTGGAGCGGGTGCTGGTCAACCTGCTGGACAACGCCGCCAAGTACACCCCGGCCGGGACCCTGGTGCAGGTCAGCGCGCGCCAGGTCGACCAGCAGATCGTCCTGCAGGTCAGCGACAGCGGCCCCGGTTGCCCCAAGGGCAGTTCCCCGGCCAGCCTGTTCGAAGCCTTCAGCCGTGGCCAGCAGGAATCGGCCGTGGCCGGGATCGGCCTGGGCCTGGCCCTGGCCAAGCGTATCGTCGAGGCCCATGGCGGACGGATCGAGGCCCAGCCTCACGCCGACGCCGGGCTGAGTTTTGTCATCACCTTGCCGGCGGGGCACCCGCCTTCGATGGAAACCCTATGAACAGCAGCCCACGCATCCTGATCGTCGAGGACGAAGCCAATATCCGCCGATTCATCGGCATCGCCCTGGAGGACGAAGGTTTCCAGGTGTTCGAGGCCGACAGTGTCAAGCGCGCGCTGATCCATGCGGCCAGCCGCCAGCCGGACCTGGTGATCGTCGACCTGGGCCTGCCCGATGGCGATGGCAAGCAACTGATCAGCGAGCTGCGGGGCTGGCTGGCGGTGCCGATCCTGGTGCTTTCGGCGCGGGATCGGGAGGCGGAGAAGGTCGCCGCCCTGGACGCCGGGGCCGACGACTACCTGGTCAAGCCGTTCGGCGTACCGGAGTTGCTGGCGCGGATTCGCGCGCAGCTGCGCCGCCATGGCCAGAGCGGGGCGGCCGCGGCCACCAGCAAGGTGAACTTCGGCGCCATCGAGGTGGACCTGGCGACCCATGAAGTGCGCCGCGAAGGGCAGCCGGTGCACCTGACGCCGATCGAGTACCGCTTGCTCTGCGCCTTGATCCGTGGCCAGAGCCGGGTCCTCACCCATCGCCAGCTGCTGCTGGAGGTCTGGGGCCTGGACTATGTGGACCGGGCCCATTACCTGCGGGTGCACATGGCCCATCTGCGGCAGAAGCTGGAGGCCGATCCGGCCCAGCCCCAGCATCTGCTCACCGAGTTGCAGGTGGGTTATCGCCTGGTGGGGCTCTGAGCCCGGGCATGGCTAGCGTCTGATCCGCGCTTGTCGCGACGGCGTTCATGCAAGAAGTCGAGGTAGAAGGTGATACCGCCGAAGATGGCAATGGCGAGCAAGATGAAAAAACCGATCTGGGCAGAGCTCATGGTCTAGGTCCTTGGCAAGACGCGGCGAGGCGACCCGGGGCCGTTCGCGAAGCGTCGGGGAGCTGATAGATAGTCCCTCGGCGCGAGCCTGGCCAGGGCTTATATGAAAGCTTTACGGGGCGGCCAGCGAACGCTATGCCGGTCATACACAACGCCGGGTCCTTGCTAGAATCGGCCCCCCTCAACTGACTTCAGGCTGATGTCCCATGACCGCTCCGACCCCCTTGATCCGCACCGTCCTGCCTGCCGACCTGGACCGCTGCTTCGCCATCGAGACCCTGGCCTACGAAGGCGACGAAGCCGCGACCCGGGACAAGATCGCCACGCGTATCGCCACCTGGCCCGAGGGTTTCATCGTCGCCGAGGTCGAGGGTGTGGTGGCCGGTTTCATCAACTCCGGCGCCACTTACCAGGTGCAGATGGCCGACGAGGCCTTCAAGGAACTGGTCGGACACGACCCGGCGGGCCCCGAGGTGGTGATCATGTCGGTGGTGGTGCATCCGGACTTCCAGGGCCTGGGCCTGTCCCGGCAGTTGCTGGAGGCGTTCATCGCGCGCATGGCTGGCGCTGGCAAGGCGCGTATCCACCTGATGTGCAAGGAGCGCCATGTGCCGCTCTACGAGCGCTTCGGTTTCGTCTACCTCAAGGCATCGGCTTCGGACCACGGCGGCATGGCCTGGCATGAGATGGTGCGGGCTCTGTAGGAGCGAAGCTTGCTCGCGATGCTCGTCAACGGTAGCGCGTATTGACTGGATAAACGCAACGTTCTGGCGTCCATCGCGGACCCGGCTCGCTCCTGCCATTTCCTTGACTGATCGGCATTACGCTATGTCGCGGTTTTTTTTCACCTGCATTGTCGATTGTGCGAAAGCCCAGGCGACTAGGGATGAATCGAGCAGTTAGCTCGGTGATACCCATTCACCTTCCGAGGAATTTCGCCATGTCCAATCCATCCAGTGAAGCCCGCGTACGCAGCCTGATCGACCATTGGCGGCAGGCGGTAATGGCCAGGGATATCGAGCAGATCGTCAGCTTCTACGCCGATGACATCGTCTCCTTCGATGCGGTCGGCGCCCTGCAATTCAAAGGCAAGGAGGCCTACCGTGCGCACTGGCAGGCTTGCATGCAGATGTGCCCCGGCCCCGGGATCTTCGAGTTCCATCAATTGCAGGTGCGGGCCAGCGACAAACTGGCGTTCGCCCACTGGCTGGCCCATTGTGGCGGCACCGATGCCGACGGTGTGAGCAAGGCCTGCTGGATGCGGGTCAGCGCGGCCTACCAGTGCCTGGGCGGCCAGTGGCAGGTGGTGCACGAGCATTGGTCGGCGCCCTTCGATATGCAGACCGGCACCACCTTGTTCGACCTCGAGCCCTGAGCGTCGGCGGGTTCGCCAAAGCCACGAACAGCGACCATAGTTGATCAGCCCGATCATGGAGGTGCCCATGAAATACCTATGCCTGGTGTACAGCGACGAACGACTGCTGCACAGCCTGCCCGATAGCCCGCAGGATGCCGAATGCCTGGCCTATGCCGAGGCGGTGCGCGACAGCGGGCGGATGCTCGCCGCCGAGGCCCTGCAATCGGTGCAGACCGCCACCACGGTGCGCATGCGCGGTGGCAAGCTGTCGATTACCGATGGCCCGTTCGCCGAAACCAAGGAGCAGTTGGCCGGGTTCTACCTGGTGGAGGCCCGGGATCTCAACGAAGCGATCCAGGTCGCCGGGCAGATTCCGGCGGCCCGGGTCGGCAGCGTGGAAGTGCGCCCGGTACGTGAACTCAATCCCTGATGGCAACCAGCCAGAGGAGCGTCGCGATGACTTTGCAGACTGCGGGCCGCGTGCCCGCCGAACATGAACTGTCGATCAGCCGCTTGATCGATGCCCCGCGCAGCAAGCTGTTCCGTGCCTGGACCGAACCGGCGTTGCTGGCGCAATGGTGGGGGCCCCACGGCATGACCACTCCCGAATGCGAGATGGACCTGTGGGTCGGCGGTCAGTTTCGGACCCTGATGCGCGCTCCCGATGGCAGCGAGTATCCGACCATGGGGGTGTTCCTGGAGATCGACGCACCGTCGCGGCTGGTGTTCACCGATGCGTTCCTGCCGGGCTGGATTCCCTCGGGCAAGGCGTTCATGACCGCCGAGGTGACCTTCGAGGAGCGGGGCGACCAGACCCTCTACACCGCTCGCGCCATGCACTGGAGCGAGGCCGATCGCCAGGCCCATGAAGCCATGGGCTTCCATGAGGGCTGGGGACAGAGCCTGGAGCGCCTGGTGACCCTGGTCACCCAGGGCATGCCCGACTGATGCCGGGCCAGGCCGGAGCGGCGGTGACGGCGCTGGTGGAGCAGGTCTATCGCGAGCAGTCGCGGCGCATCCTCGCTACCCTGATCCGCCTGCTGGGGGATTTCGACCTGGCCGAGGAAGCCTTGCATGAGGCTTTCTTCGTGGCGGTGGAGCGCTGGCAGGACGACGGCATTCCGGCCAACCCCCGGGCGTGGCTGGTGTCCGTCGGGCGCTTCAAGGCCATCGATGGCCTGCGCCGGCGGGCACGTTTCGCCGCTTCCCAGGCCGCCCTGGCCAGCCAGCTGGAGCAACTGGAGCAGGAGGACTGGAGCGGTGAAGACGTGCAAGACGACCGCCTGCGGCTGATCTTCACCTGCTGCCACCCGGCCTTGGCGGCGGATGCCCAGGTGCCGTTGACCTTGCGGGAAATCTGCGACCTGAGCACCGAGCAGATCGCCCGCGCCTTCCTGGCGACCCCGGCCACCATCGCCCAGCGCATCGTGCGCGCCAAGGCGAAGATCCGCGATGCGGCGATTCCCTACCAGGTACCGGCACTGAACGAGTTGCCCGAGCGCCTGGACAGTGTCCTGCGGGTGATCTACCTGGTGTTCAACGAAGGCTACTCGGCGTCCCTGGGGGCCGAGCTGACCTGCGCCGACCTGACTCGCGAGGCGATTCGCCTGGGGCGCCTGTTGCTGGAGCTGCTGCCGCAGGCCGAGGTGATGGGCCTGCTGGCCCTGATGTTGTTGCACGAATCGCGGCGGGCGGCGCGCCTTGGCGCCGATGGCGAGTTGATCCTGTTGGAAGAACAGGACCGGCGCTTGTGGTCGCGTGAGCTGATGGACGAAGGCTGCGCGCTGGTGGAGCAGGGCTTGCGCAGCGGTGGGGGCGGGCCTTACTGCCTGCAGGCGGCGATTGCCGCGGTGCATGCCGAGGCGCCCATGGCCAGCCAGACCGACTGGCCGCAGATCGTCGGTTTGTACGATGTGCTGCTGCGGTTGCAGCCCTCGCCGGTGATCGAACTCAACCGTGCGGTGGCCTTGGCCCAGCGCGACGGCCCGGCGGCCGGCCTGGCCCAGGTCGAACGGATCCTGCGGCGCGGCGACCTGGAGGACTATCACCTGGCCCATGCCGCCCGTGCCGATTTCTGTCGTCAACTGGGGCAGATCGAGGCGGCGCGCGCGTCCTACCGGCGGGCCCTGGAACTGGTGCGGCAGGCGCCGGAGCGGCGTTTTCTCGAACGCCGCCTGGGTGAGTTGTAGCCAAGATCAGCCGAGCATTCGTTGCAGGAACCAGCTGCCGGCCGGTCCCGGAGGGTGCAGGCGCGACCAGAGCGCATCCACCAGCACCGGGCGTGGCCAGCCGCGGACCTTGAGCTCCTGCAGCCTGCCGGCGCCGAAGTTGTCCACCAGCCAGCGCGGCAGCGGCGCCCAGCCAAAACCGCCCTGGGCCATTTCCATCAGCATCAGGTAACTGGGGGCCGACCAGACCCGGCCCTGGGGGCGGCTGTCATAGGGGTTGAGCACCGTGGCCAGGCGCAGTTCGCGGTGCTGGCCCAGGGCCTGCTGATCCACCTGCTCGAGCCTGGCCAGAGGATGCTGCTTCGACACGAACAGTGAGATTTCGCCGCGCTCGGCCATGGTCTGGTGCTCCAGGTCGGCCGGGTAATCGGGTTGCTTGTCGGCGAAGGCCAGTTGCGCGCGGCCGCTTTGCACCAGGTCGACCAGGTCATCGCACTCGGCGATCAGGCACTCCAGTTCCAGCTCCGGATAGCGTTGCTCGAAGGCGTTCAGGCAGCGCTCGAACCGGTCGGACTGGTAAGTATCGGACAGGGCCACGGTGAGCCTCGCCTCGATGCCTTGGGACAACTGGCTGGCGGCCAGTTCCAGGCGGCTGGTGGCGGCGAGGATCTCCTCGGCGCGACGCAGCAGCACCTGCCCGGCCGGGGTCAGGCCGGGCTTGCGGCTGGAGCGGTCGAACAGTTGCACATCGAGGTCGATCTCCAGGCTGGCCACCGCGGCGCTGATGGTCGACTGGCTCTTGCCGAGCTTGCGCGCGGCGGCGGAGAACGAACCCTGGGTCGCGGCCTGGACGAATGCCAGCAGTACTTCGTTGGATGCCATGAAGTATCGCCTTGGTCGATGGTTATTGATTAGGAAGTATCGATCGCATCCTGGAAGATCGCCAGCGTCTTCACTTCAGGAGCAGGCCATGAGCCTTCATAAATCCCTCACCGAACGCATTGCCCAGGCCGTCGCCTTCGAATTGCTGGCGTTGCTGATCTGTACTCCGCTGCTGTCCTGGATCATGGATCGGCCCATGGTCGACATGGGCGTGGTCACCCTGGGTATCGGACTGCTGGCGCTGGCCTGGAACGTGCTGTTCAACAGTCTGTTCGATCGGGCGCTCAAGCGCCTGCGGATCGCTCATGGAGGCTGGACGCGGGTGGCGCATGCGCTGTTGTTCGAGGGCGGACTGGTGGCGGTCGCGGTGCCATTGATCGCCTGGTGGCTGGGGATCAGCCTGTTGCAGGCGCTGATCCTCGACATCGGCGTGCTGCTGTTCTTCCTGCCCTATACCTACCTCTACCACTGGGCCTACGACGTACTGCGGGACAAGTGGCTGCAAACGCGCCTGGTTCACTAAAAACCCGGTTTCAGGCCTGGCGGTACAGCCCCTCGATGACCGCCAGGTAGGCCTCCAGGGCCCGGGGCACTTCCTCCAGCAACAACTCGCGCTTGAGTTCCTGATGTTCCTGGGCGCGCTGGAACAGGCCCAGGGGCAGTCCGAGCAATGCCTGTACATGGGTTTCCCGCTGCCGGGCGCTGGCCAGTGGCAGGTGCACGGTCAGCACCCGGTCATAGAGCTTTTGCATTTGTATGTGCAGGTCCGGGGCCTGCAATTGGCCCAGGGCATAGCCCGGAGTGAGCATCTGCAACAGGTCGGGGTGCTGCTCGATGTACTGCAGGAGCGGCAGGGTGGTCTGTTCTATCACCTGTCGGGAACTCAAGCCTCGCCAGTGACTCTCATCGACGCCATGCAAGGGTTCGGCGATCGCGCTCATGGCAGCGATATGGCCCTGGCCCAGGGCCTCCAGCACCTGCTGCTTGTCGCTGAAGAAGTGGTAGAGCGAGCCGATGGAGGTGCCGGCCTCGCGGGCGATGCCGTGCATGGTCAGGTTCGCTACCCCCAGCTGGATCAGCAGGCGCGCGCAGGCCTGGAGAATGGCCGTGACCCGCTGGTGGCCACGGGTCTGCTTGGGCGTGCGCTGGAGCTTGGAGGAGGAGGGCGCTGTGTCGGTCATGGTCGGCGAAGTTTTTCGGGGGCGCCTATTATGGCGTAGAAGGTTGTGTCCAGTCCTTGGAAAAACTAGACACGACCTTCTACTTTTGCTGAAAATACCCGGCGGCGGGAGCCCTCCTCTGTACTCGCCATCCTTCCGGCTTTCTGAAAAACATGACTAATTCTCGCAACTGGATCATCTGCGAACACTGCGACTCCCTGTACGAGTCCGTGCCGCTCGGTAAAGGTCAGGCGGCGCAGTGTTCGCGCTGCGGTGCACTGCTGGCCCGCGCCCGGCACCTGAACGTGCAGCAGTTGTTCGCCTTGTCGATCACCGCCGGGTTGCTGTTCGTCTTCGCCAATTGCTTCCCGGTGATCAAGATCAGCCTCGAAGGCCTGAGCAACGAAGCGACGCTCTGGCAATCGGTGGAGGCCCTGGCCCAGGGCCGGATCAGCCTGATCGCCGCGGTCACCGGCCTGACCATCATCCTCGCCCCGGGCCTGCAGATCGTCCTCTTGTGCTGGGTGCTGGGTTTTGCCAACTTCGGCCGCGCCGCGCCAGGGTTCAAGGCCAGCATGCGCGCCCTGGAGCACCTGCGGCCCTGGAGCATGCTCGAGGTCTGCCTGCTGGGAATCCTGGTGGCCATCGTCAAGCTGGCGGGCATGCTCGACGTGCATCCCGGGCTGGGGCTGTGGGCCCTGGCGATGCTGACGGTGCTGATCATCCTGATTTCCGGCAAGGATATCCGCTACCTGTGGGATGACCTGGAGGGCCGCTACTGATGAGCGCGCCGCCCTATGCCCGGGACCATCAGCTCAAGCTGTGCCACACCTGCGGCCAGGTCTGCCAGCAGTCCGAGCACTATTGCCCGCGCTGCGATTCGGTGGTGCATGCGCGCAAGACCAACAGCCTGTCGCGCACCTGGGCCTTGCTCCTGGCCAGCCTGATCTTCTATATCCCGGCCAACCTGTTGCCGGTGATGCACACCAACATCTTCGGCAATGCCAGCGAGAACACCATCATGAGTGGCGTGGTGGAGTTCTGGAAGGCCGGTTCCTGGGACATCGCCCTGCTGATCTTCATCGCCAGCGTGGTGGTGCCGGGCATCAAGTTCTTCGTCCTCGGCATCCTCCTGGTGACCTGCCAGCGCCGCTCGCGCTGGGCCCAGCGCGAGCGGGCCAGGTTGTATCGCTTCGTCGAGGTGATCGGCTACTGGTCGATGCTCGATGTGCTGGTGGTGGCCCTGGTGGCGGCCCTGGTGCAGTTTCGTGCCTTGAGCTCCATCGACCCGCGCATGGGTATCCTGTTTTTCGGTTTGGTGGTGGTGCTGACGATGTTCGCCGCCATGAGTTTCGATCCCCGGCTCATCTGGGATGTAGAGGTTGAAGATGTCTGATCATCCAGGTTCCAACGCAGCAAGTTCCCCGTCAGCCCCGGGCGCCCCGGCGCTGCGCACGCGACGCTTCAATATCTCGCTGGTATGGCTGGTGCCCATCGTCGCGGCCCTGGTGGGGTTGTCGATGGTGGTCCACAAGTCGATGTCGGCCGGGCCGGAGATCAGCATCAGCTTCCAGACCGCCGAGGGCCTGGAGGCCAACAAGACCCAGGTCAAGTACAAGAACGTGGTGATCGGCAAGGTGACCTCCATCGCCTTGAGCGATGACCGGCGCAAGGTGGTGGCCAAGGTCGAGCTGGACCAGTCCGCCGAGCCCTTCACCGCCGAGGACTCGATGTTCTGGGTGGTGCGCCCGCGCATCGGCGCCAGCGGCGTTTCCGGTATCGACACCCTGCTGTCCGGAGCCTTCATCGGCGCCGACGCCGGCCGCTCGGACAAGCGCAAGGACAGCTTCAAGGGCCTGGAGACTCCGCCGCCCATCACCTACGGCCAGAAGGGCAAGCGCTTCACCCTGCATACCGACGACCTGGGTTCCCTGGATATCGGTTCGCCGGTCTACTACCGGCGCATCCAGGTCGGCCAGGTGGTGTCCTACCAGTTGGCCAACAGCGGCAAGGGCGTGGACGTGAAGATCTTCGTCAACGCGCCCAACGACAAGTACGTGACCACCGACAGCCGTTTCTGGAATGCCAGCGGGGTGGACGTGACCCTTGGCGCCAACGGGCTGAAGGTCAACACCGAGTCGGTGTCGTCGATCCTCGCCGGTGGCATCGCCTTCGTCGAACCCAAGTACAGCCCCAATGCCAAGCCGGCCGAGGAGAACGCCGAATACAACCTGTTCGGCGACCAGGACACCGCCCTGGCGCCCCCAGACGGTGCCCCGTACTACATTCGCATGCGCTTCGACCAGGCGCTGCGTGGCCTGGCCATCAACGCCCCGGTGGAGTTCCTCGGGGTGAACATCGGCAAGGTGGTGTCCATGGACCTGGACTACGACCAGGAGCGCAAGTACTTCCCGACCCTGGTGGGGGCGGTGATCTACCCCGAGCGCCTGGGCAAGGCCCATGAAAAACTGCTGAAGCAGACCGGCGGCGAAGACGACGCCCGCTCCGCGCAACTGATCGGCGCCTTCGTCAAGAATGGCCTGCGGGCCCAGGCGCGCAGCGGCAACCTGTTGACCGGGCAGCTGTTCATCTCCCTGGACTTCGTGCCCAACGCCAAGCCCGTGGCCTACAACCCCAGCGCCCGGCCACTGGAGATTCCTACCGTACCGGGCAGCCTGGACAAGCTGCAGGAACAACTGCAAGCGACCATGGACAAGATCAGCAAGCTGCCGATCGATTCCATCGCCGCCAACCTGGATTCCAGCCTGGCGGAAATGAACAAGACCCTCAAGCAGGTCAACGGCCAGGTCCTGCCGCAGATGCGCGAAACCCTGGAGCAATCGAAGAAGACCCTGGCCAGCGCCAACGAGAGCTTCTCCGAGGACTCGCCACAGCGCCAGAGACTTGGCCAGGCCATGGAGGAGGTGCAGCGCACGGCCCGTTCGGTGCGGGTGCTCACCGATTTCCTCGGTCGTCATCCTGAGGCGCTGATTCGCGGACGCCTCAAGGACAATCAACCGGATGCCTACCAGTCGCCATCCTCCTCCGTTCGCGAATCCGTACCGGAAGCCCAGCCATGAAAACCCGTGCCCTGTTGTTGAGCCTGACCCTGGGACTTGCCGCGTGCAGCTCCGCGCCCACCCATTACTACACCCTGATGCCGCCGGTGACCGAAGGCGCCACGGCCAGGAACTCGGGATTGCAGTTCGAGATGTCCACGGTGCGCATCCCGGTCCAGGTGGACCAGCCGCAGTTGGTGGTGCGCCAGGACAGCGGCACCCTGGCGATCCTCGAGACCCAGCGCTGGAGCGCGCCCTTGGTGGATGAGTTCCACGACGCGCTGGCCAGCCAGATGGAGGCGAAGCTGGGGACCCGCAACCTCGAAGGCCTGCCGAAGCAGCCCGGGCGCCCGGTGCTGTCGTTGCAGACCGATGTGCGGCGCTTCGAGTCCCTGCCCGGGCGCTATGCCTTGATCGATGTGGTCTGGAGCCTGCGCCAGCGTAGTGAAGGCACCCCGGCCCGCAGCCTGACCTGCAGCAGCCAGATCCGCCAGCCGGCGGGCGTCGAGCTCGGCAGCCTGGTGCAGGCCCACCAGCAGGCCATCGCCCAGTTGGCCGGGCAAATCGCCGGCGCCGCCCAGCGCTGGTCCTGCCCCTGATCCAATGCAGCGACCCAAGCCGCTTCGTATCGACGTTTGATCGCTGAAGGTCGCCTGGGTGGCTTCAGCGCCGGGCGGAGAGTTGCTGGGGGGCGAGGAACGCATCGCGAAAGTAGTCCCGCAGTGCTTGCATCGCCGGGGTGAAGGCGCGGTCGCGACGCCAGGCCAGGCCGACGCTCATGGGCGTGACCGCATCGCTCAGGCTCAGGGTTTCGATGCGCTTGCCCTCCAGCGACCAGGGCCGGTGCACCAGGTCCGAGAGGATCGCCACGCCGCTGCCGTTGGCCACCATGCTGCGCACCGCCTCTACCGAGCTGGTGCGCACCCGCACCCTGGGCTGTTGGCCGGCCTGTTCCCAATAACGCATGGCGCTCTGTTCCGCTTCGTCGACGGTGAGCAGGATGAACGGCTCCTGGGCCACGTCCGCCAGGCTGACGCTGGTCCGTTCGCACAGCCGGTGATGGGCCGGTAGCCACAGCCGGCGCTCGGAGTTGAACAGCGTCTCGGAGACGATGTCCGGGTGGGTCAGGTTGGCGGTGAGCACCACCGCCATGTCGAAGCGCCCGGCCAGCAACCCCTGTTCGATGGCCTGGCGTTCCTGCTCATGCAGTTCGATGGTGACGTCCGGGTGCCAGTGCCCCAGGCGCTGCAGATGGTGCGGCAGGAAGTAGCCGATCACCGTGTAGCTGGCGGCCAGGTGCAGGGTGCCGCTGGCACGGTAGTCGGGTAGCGGGCTGTTGAGCGCGTCGTCGACGCTGCGCAGGATCACGTAGGCGCGGTTGAGGAAGTGCCGGCCGGCATCGGTCAGGCTCATGCCCTGGGCCGAACGCACGAACAGCTGCACGGCGAGCAGCGCTTCCAGTTCCTTGATTGCCGTGGTCACCGCCGATTGGGAAATGTTCAGGTGGATCGCCGCCTGGGAGATCTGGCCGATCTCGGCAGTGGCCACGAAGTAACGCACCTGGCGCAGGGTCAACGACATTTCTATCCGTCCATGTATCTGATTTTCAGAACAAGCTCTATCTGATAATAGATCTTCCCAAGGGGTCAAGGCCGCTCTAACGTCCAGCGCACGAAGTCACGAACGTTGGAGCAACAGTGATGCAGGCAGTGGATTTCAATTCGGACATGGGCGAGAGCTTTGGCCCGTGGACCATCGGCGATGGCGTCGACCACGAGCTGATGGGCTTCATCAGCTCGGCCAACATCGCCACCGGCTTTCATGCCGGCGACCCCGGCACCATGCGCCGTACCATCGAGCAGGCCCGGCTGCGGGGCGTGGCCATCGGGGCCCACCCGGGCTTTCGCGACCTGGTGGGGTTCGGCCGGCGCCACATCAACGCCCCGGCCCAGGAGCTGGTGGACGACATGCTCTACCAACTGGGCGCCCTGCGTGAGCTGGCCCGGGTCCAGGGCCTTAAGTTGCAGCACATCAAGCCCCATGGCGCGCTGTACATGCACCTGGCCCGGGACGAGGAGGCGGCGCGGCTGCTGGTGCAGAACCTGCAGACACTCGAGCCCGAACTGCTGCTGTATTGCATGCCCGGCTCGGTGATCTGCCGGATCGCCCAGGAGCTGGGGCAACCGGTGATCCGCGAGTTCTACGCCGATCGCGATTACGACCTCAGCGGCTCCATCGTCTTTACCCGCCGGGTGCGGGTCCTGGATCCCCATGAGGTGGCCGCCAAGGTCCTGCGCGCTTGCCAGCAGGGGCTGGTCCGCACCGTGGAGGGCGAGGACCTGGCCATCGAGTTCGATTCCATCTGCCTGCACAGCGACACCCCGGGTGCCCTGGACCTGGTGGAAGCCACCCGCGCAGCGCTGGACCTGGCCGGCATCCAGGTGCGAGCACCGCGCTGAGGCGTTGCCCGCCAAAGCTCGCGCATCGATGCGACTGCAAGCGGTTTTGCTTTTTTTGCCTGCCTTTCGACAACTATTCCAAGAGAAACAGACATGGCCGAATACAACGTCATCACCCCCTTGCCGGGCACTTTCTACCGCAAGGCCACGCCCGACTCGGCGCCTTTCGTCGAGGTCGGCGACAGTGTCAGCGCCGATACCGTGATCGGCCTGATCGAAGTCATGAAGCAGTTTTCCGAGCTCACCGCCGGCAGCGCTGGCCAGGTCGGCGCTTTCCTGGTCGAGGACGGTGACCCGGTGGAACCGGGCCAGGTCGTCGCGACCCTGGTCGAGTGAGGGCCGTCCCATGACTGAATCCATTCGCAAGCTGCTGGTCGCCAACCGTGGCGAGATCGCCGTGCGCATCATTCGAGCGGCCAAGGCCCTGGGCATTCCCACCGTCGCTGCCTGCAGCGAGGCGGACGCCGATTCCATGGCCGCGCGCCTGGCCGACGAAGTGCAGATCATCGGCCCGGCCCGGGCCGACAAGAGTTACCTGAACATCCAGGCCCTGCTGGCAGCCCTCAAGGCCAGCGGCGCCAATGCCGTGCACCCGGGCTATGGCTTTCTTTCGGAAAATGCCGAGTTCGCCGAGGCGGTGGTCCAGGCCGGGGCGATCTTCGTCGGCCCCGATGCGCGGACCATCCGCCGTATGGGCGACAAGGCCGAGGCCCGGCGTACCGCCCAGGCCGCCGGGGTGCCGGTGGTGCCCGGTTCGCCCGGCGAACTGTTCGACCTGCCAGCTGCGTTGCAAGCGGCGCAGGCGGTGGGTTTTCCATTGCTGATCAAGGCATCGGCCGGTGGCGGCGGGCGGGGTATTCGCCTGGCCGAGGATGCGGCGCAACTGGCCGAGGAGTTTCCCCGGGCACAGCGCGAGGCGCAGGCGGCGTTCGGCAATGGCGCCCTGTACCTGGAGCGGTTCATTGGCCGGGCCCGGCATATCGAGGTCCAGGTGCTGGGCGACGGCAAGCGTGCGGTGCACCTGTTCGAACGTGAATGCTCGTTGCAACGGCGGCGGCAGAAGATCTTCGAGGAGGCGCCGTCGCCGGTGCTCGATGCCGCCCAGCGCGAGCGGTTGTGCAGCAGTGCGGTGCGCCTCACCGAGGCCCTGGGCTACCAGGGCGCCGGCACCCTGGAGTACCTGTATGACGACAGCACCGGCGAGTTCTTCTTCATCGAGATGAACACTCGCATCCAGGTGGAACATCCCATCAGCGAGCTGATCACCGGTGTCGACCTGGTCCAGGCCATGTTGCGCATCGCCGGTGGCGAACCGCTGGATCTGCGCCAGGAAGATATCCACCTCAATGGCGCCGCCCTGCAGATGCGCCTGAACGCCGAGGACCCGGCGCGGGACTTCTTCCCCAGCCCGGGCCAGGTCCAGGAGTTGTCCTGGCCGCAAGGGCCGGGGCTGCGGGTCGATAGCCACCTGTATCCGGGGTATGCCGTGCCGCCTTACTACGACTCGCTGCTGGCCAAGCTGATCGTCCATGGCGCCGACCGCGAGCAGGCCCTGGCTCGGGCGCGGGCGGCCGTGGAGCAAACGACCTTGACTGGCATGGCCAGTACCTTGACCCTGCATCGCGAGCTGCTGGCCGAGCCTTGGCTGGCGGGCGCGGACTTCCATACCGCAACCCTGGAAACCTGGCTGGCCGGGCGCCGTGCCGGAGGTGTCGCATGAACCAACCGATTCGCTACAGCTTTGGTGCCGACGAGCACCTGTTCGCCGAAGTCAGCGACAGCATGTCCCTGGAGGCTTTCTTCAAGGGCATGGCGGTCACCCGCGCGGTGGAGCGCCTGGCCCTGGATGGGGTGCTGGACGTATGCCTGGCCAATGCCTCGTTCCAGATTCGTTTCGATCCGGATCGCATCGCGCCCCAGGCCCTGCTGGAGGCCGTGCGCGAGGCCGAGGCCGGCGCCGTGGCCGAGCGCAGCCTGCACACGCGGATCATCGAGATCCCGGTGCTGTACAACGACCCCTGGACCCATGAAACCCTGATGTGCTTTCGCGACCGGCACCAGGACCCGGACGCCACCGACCTGGAGTACGCGGCGCGGATCAATGGCCTGGCGGATGTCGACGCCTTTATCGCCGCCCACAGTGGCGCCCCCTGGTTCGTCTCCATGGTGGGTTTCGTCGCCGGCCTGCCGTTCATGTTCCAGATGGTCGAGCGCGAGCGCCAGTTACAGGTGCCCAAGTACCTGCGGCCGCGCACCGACACGCCGAAGCTGACCCTGGGCCATGGCGGCTGCTTCGGCTGCATCTACTCGGTGCGCGGCGCCGGTGGCTACCAGATGTTCGGCGTGACCCCGGCACCGATCTACGACCCGCAGCAGCAACTGGCCTACCTCAAGCAGCACATGGTGTTCTTCCGCCCGGGGGACATCGTGCAGTTCAAGCCCATCGACCGCGAGGCCTATGACCACGCGGTGGCCGAGGTGGAGGCCGGGCGCTTCGACCTGCGCATCCGTGAGGTGGAGTTCTCCCTGGATGCCTTTCTCGCCGACCCGGTCGGTTATCCCAAGTCGCTGCAGGAGGTGTTGGCATGATCAAGGTCATCAAACCGGGCCTGGCCACGTCGGTACAGGACCTGGGCCGCGAGGGCTTCTATCACCTGGGCATCCCGCCGTCCGGGGCCCTGGACCAGTACGCCCTGAGCGCCGCCAACCAACTGGTGGGCAACCCGGCTGGCGCCGCGGGCCTGGAGTGCACCTTGCTCGGGCCGGAGCTTGAGTTCACTGCCGATGCCCTGGTGGCGGTCTGTGGTGCACACATGACGCCCAAGCTCGATGGCGTGGACCGGCACCTGGATACCGCGTTCGCGGTCAAGGCCGGGCAAGTGCTGCGTTTCGACTTCCCCAAGGCCGGGGCCCGCGCCTACCTGGCGGTGGCCGGTGGCATCGACGTGCCGCTGGTGCTCGGCAGCCGTTCCACCTATGCCCTGGGCGCCCTGGGCGGTTTCCAGGGGCGGCGCTTGGCGGCCGGCGACGAGTTGCCGGTGGGTGCCGCCAGTGGCAAGAGTCGAGCGGGGGCCAGCCTGCCCATGGCGCTGCGCCAGTCCCTGGGGGGCGAGGTCAGCCTGCGGGTGGTGCCGGGGCTCTATTACGAACGCCTGAACGAGGGGGCCAAGGCGAGCTTCTTCGCCGAGCCCTGGACCGTGGGCTCGGAGGCGGATCGCATCGGCTATCGCTTCAAGGGTGGCAGTGCCCTGGGCTTCCAGCCCCGGGAGCAACCGTTCGGTGCCGGCTCCGATCCGTCGAACATCGTCGACAGTTGTTATCCCATCGGTTCGATCCAGGTGCCGGCGGGGCTGGAGCCCATCGTCCTGCATCGGGATGCGGTGTCCGGTGGTGGCTACGCGATGATCGGCACGGTGATCAGCGCCGACCTGGACCTGGTGGGGCAGATGCAGCCCAACCAGAAGGCGCGCTTTATTCCGGTGACCCTGGAAGAGGCGCTGGAGGCCCGGCGTTCCTACAAGAAGAAACTGGCCTGCCTGAGCAAGCTGTTTGCGTCCTGATCTCCGTCCGTGGCGGCTCACGCATCGTGTAGCCGCTGCCGCAGGCTGCGCACGGCTCGGCACGAGCCGTGGGGGACTGCTGGCTAGAACAGCCGGGTGAACAGCCAATACAGGCTGCCGGAGAGCAGGATCGCCGCCGGCAGGGTCAGCACCCAGGCCATGGCCAGGTTGCGGATGGTGCGCATCTGCAAGCCGCCGCCGTTGGCCACCATGGTCCCGGCCACCCCCGAGGACAGCACGTGGGTGGTGGACACCGGCAGGCCGAACATGTCCGCCGCGCCAATGGTCAGCATCGCCACGGTCTCCGCCGAGGCGCCCTGGGCGTAGGTCAGGTGGGTCTTGCCGATCTTCTCGCCAACGGTCACCACGATGCGTTTCCAGCCGACCATGGTGCCCAGGCCGAGGGCGATGGCCACCGCGATCTTCACCCACAACGGGATGAAGCGCGTGGCGTTGTCGATCTGCTGCTTGAACAGTTGCAGCTTGTCGCGGGTGTCCTGGTCGAAATGGCCGATCTGGTTCTTGTCCATCAGGCGGATGGTTTCACTGGTCAGGTACATGTCATTGCGCACGTTGCCCATGGCTTCGGCCGGAACCTTGGACAGCGAGCCGTAACCCTTCACTTCATTGCCAATGGTACCGGCCAGGGCGGCCAGGGCCGGAACCAGCTCGGGCGTGGCCTCCTTGCTGCGCATGTATTGCGCGAGTACCGCGCGAGGATCGGTCGGTGCCGCCTGTGGGGAGCTCTTGGCCAGGGCTTGCTGGGTGACTTCGGCCACGGCGGCGAATTGCAGGGCCTGGTCGGCGGGCATGGTGCGGTTCAGGGCGTAGGCCATGGGCAGGGTGCCCACCAGGATCAGCATGATCAGGCCCATGCCTTTCTGGCCGTCGTTGGAACCGTGGGCGAACGACACCCCGGTGCAGGTCAGGATCAGCAGCCCGCGAATCCACCACGGTGGCGGGGTGTCACCCTTGGGCGCCTTGTACAGCGCGCGGTTCTTGACGAACAGGCGCAGGGCCAGCAATAGCAGGGCGGCGAACACGAAGCCGATCAGTGGCGAGAACAGCAAGGCGTAGCCGACCTTGGTGGCCTGGCTCCAGTCCACGCCGCTGGTGCCGTCGCGGCCATGCATCAGGGCGTTGGCCACGCCGACGCCGATGATCGAGCCGATCAGCGTATGGGACGACGAGGCCGGCAGGCCCAGCCACCAGGTGCCGAGATTCCACAGGATGGCGGCGATCAGCAGGGCGAAGATCATGGCGAAGCCGGCGGAAGATCCCACCTGCAGGATCAGCTCCACCGGCAGCAGGGCGATGATGCCGAAGGCCACCGCGCCGCTGGACAGCAGCACCCCGAGGAAGTTGAACAGGCCGGACCAGACCACCGCGAACTGCGGCGGCAATGAATGGGTGTAGATCACCGTGGCCACCGCGTTGGCGGTGTCGTGGAAGCCGTTGACGAATTCGAAGCCCAGGGCGATCAGCAGCGCGACGCCGAGCAGCAGGAACGGGGTCCAGGTGGTGACCGTGGTGCCCAGTTCGTGCATGTCGTGCATCAGGCTGTAGGCGGTGAACAACAGGCCCAGGGCCAATACGGCGAAGAACACCACCAGGGTGAAGGGACCGGGTTTCTTATCCAGTTGTGGTTTGGCGTCGACGCTGGGGGAGGCGACGGTCAGGGAAGGGGTGGCCATTGCTGGACAATCCTGTGGCTGGAAGGAATGGCTTCCATGATCGTTGCCGAATGTTACAGGCAGACTGCCCCAGGTCATGGTTTGTGCAATTGACTGGCCCTGGCCCGTTGATCCGTTTGCCCACCCTGGCGACTCGTGCCGAGCCGTACGCAGCCTGCGGCAGCGGCTACACGAGGCGAGGTCTGCGTGCATCACCGATCCATGGCGCCTGTAGCCGCTGTCGAGCGCCAGCGAGGCTGTGACCGCAGGCTCAGTAGTCCTGGCGTTTGCGGAAGGCCCAGCGTCCGGCGATCAGGGTGAAGGTGGCCACCAGCGCCACCAGGATCCAGAAGCCTTCCGGATCGCCGGAGAAGGGAATGCCGCCGACGTTCATGCCGAAGAAGCCGGCGATGATGTTGATCGGCAGGGCCAGCACCGTGACCACGGTCAGGGTGAACAGGGTGCGGTTGCTCTGCTCGTTGAGGTTGGCGGCGATTTCCTCCTGCAGCAGCTTGATCCGCTCTCCCAGGGCCGTGAGGTCGCTGATGATCAGGGCGAATTCCTCGGTGGACTTGCGCAGCTCCTTGACGTCGTCCTTCTGCAACCACTGCGGCGGCCGGTTGAGCAGCCGTAGCAGCGAGCCCGGCTCCAGGGCCAGCAGCCGTTGCAGGCGTACCAGAACCCGGCGCATGGCTCCCAGCTCGGCGCGGTTGGCCGAGACCCTGGCCGCCAGCAACTGGTCTTCGATCTGGTCGACGCTGAGGCTGGTCTTGCGCACGATCTGGGTCAGCACCTCGCCCTGGTCCCGTAGCAGGTGCACCAGCAGTTCCAGGGGCGAGCGGAAGTGCTCTCCGGCCTTGACCGAGGAACGCAGCTTGTCCACCGAATGCAGGGGTTGCAGGCGGGCGCTGATGATCAGGTTGCTGCGCACGCAGACCCACAGGGTGGAGATGTACGAGGACAGCATGCTGCTGAAGTTGAACACCACGTCGTTGACCACCGCCAGCAGGGCCGAGTCCACATGCTCGATGCGGGTCGAGCGCGAGCCTTCATGCAGTGCTTCGAAGAATTCATCGGGCAGTTGCAGGTGGGCCTGCATCCAGCGCTCGCAAGCGGCATGGGCCAGGTTCAGGTGCAGCCAGAGAAATTCATCCGGGTGTTCGGCCGATTGCAGGGCTTGCAGGGCCTTGGCCGAATCCAGTTCGCGACCCCGTTCGCCGGGGCGGAAGCGGTAGCCGTAGAGCAGGCCAAACAGATCGGAATCGCGGTGACTCTGGTCGATGCTGTGGTTCATGGGGGCTCGCAGGAGGGGCTGTGCCCGCGCAGGTTTCACAGGTTCACTTGAGCCACATCATGGCAATGCTTCTTGACGATTTTGTGACAATTGAAAGTCCATGATGCGCCGCGTCATACCGATGGTCGGCGGCTCTCAAGAATGTGCCGTCGATGCCGATCATGCTCACATGCCACACGCATTCGAGCCGTCTCGAATGCGCCCGACAGGGACGTTCGGACTTACGCATGCCTTACCGGGCCTGTTCCATCCCTGCCATGAGATCTTCTCGATGTTTTTGCAAAAATCCCTGAGGGGGCAAATTCTTGCCCTGCTGAGTGGCAGCCTGTTGGCGATGCTGTTGATCGCCCTGGCGTGCTTTCAATTGCTGTCCAATGGCGTGCAGAACTACCGCGAGCTGATCGAAGGCCCGCTGCACAGTTCGCAACTGATCGACGAGGCCAACCTGCAGTTCAAGATCCAGGTGCAGGAGTGGAAGAACGTGCTGCTGCGAGGCAAGCAGCCCCAGGAAATGAACAAGTACTGGCAACAGTTCGAGGATCGCCAGCGCGACGTGCAGAACATCCTTGGCGAGTTGGTACAGATCCCCGGCCTGGATGCCTCGCTCAAGAGCCGGGTCCAGCGTTTGGCCCAGGAGCATCTGGCCCTTGGCCAAGCCTACCAGAAGGCCCGTGATGCCTATGTGGCCGGCGGTGCCGATCCGAGTGCCGGCGATGCTGCGGTGAAGGGCTTCGACCGTGCCGCCAGCGAGCAGATGAGCGAGCTGGTGGTCGAGCTGCGCAAGCAGGGCCAGCAGCAGTCGCAACAGATCAGCTTGGCCGCCGATCGCACGGTGTGGCTGGGTATCCTGGTGATGCTCATTTCCGGCTTGCTGATCGGCCTGCTCAGCCTGTGGCTGGTCAACCGTAGCCTGGTGGAGCCGATCCGCCAGTTGATCGACTACGTGGCCCAGCTCAGCCGTGGCCAGTTCTCCCAGCGGGTGGACAACACTCGCCAGGACGAGCTGGGCAAGCTGGCGGCCGCCGCCAATACCCTGCGCGACTTCCTCGCCCAGACCTTCACCAGCCTGCAGCGCAGTGCCTCGGACCTGGATACTTCCAGTGGCGAGCTCAACTCCATTGCGACCTTGATGTCCCAGGGCACCAACGACCAGTTCAGCCGCACCGACCAGGTGGCCACGGCGATGAACGAGATGTCCGCCACCGCCCAGGAAGTCGCGCGCCATGCCGCCGATGCCGCCCGGGCCGCGGACGATGCCGACCAGTCGGCGCAGCAGGGCGAGCAGGTGATGCAGAGCACCATCGACAGCATCACCCAGATGCGTGGCGAGATCGCCAACACCGCGACCGTGATCCGTCGCCTGGAAGCCGACAGCGGCAGGATCGGCAAGGTGCTGGAAGTGATCCAGGGCATCGCCGAGCAGACCAACCTGCTGGCCCTCAACGCCGCTATCGAAGCGGCCCGGGCCGGCGAGGCGGGACGCGGTTTCGCCGTGGTCGCCGATGAAGTACGCAGCCTGGCCCAGCGTACCGCGGCTTCGATTACGGAGATCAACCAGATCATCCAGACCGTGCAGACCGGCGCGGTGGATGCCGCCCATGCCATCGAGAGCGGTCAGTCGCGCAGCGAACAGAGCGTGCAACAGGTGACCGAGGCCGGGGCCATGCTCGAGCGCATCACCCAGGCGGTGGAAGCGATTCGCGACATGAACCGGCAGATCGCCACCGCCGCCGAGGAGCAGACCTCGGTGGCCGAGGACATCTCGCGCAACCTGACCGAGATCACCGCCATCGCCAGCACCAACCTGGACAACGTTCAGCGTACCGAGGCGGCGAGCCGCAACCTGCATGCCCTGTCGGGCCAGCTGAACGAGGTCACGGCGCGCCTGAGCGCCTGATCCCGGGGCCCGCAAAATACAAGGCCGCGCCCCTTGTAGAGGCGCGGCCTGGTGCTATCTGCCGGTTACTGGTCTTGCTGGTTGGCCAGGATCTTGCCGGTCTTGGCATCCAGGTCCACATCCCACTCGATGCCTTTGCTGTCACGCAATTCCACCTGGTAGACGTAGGCGCCGCTGGCGGTCTGTTCCAGCTCGGTGTCGGTGATATTGGCGGCGCTGGTGCCGGGATGCTGGGCCAGGGCGGCCTGGTTGAGTTTCTCCAGGTCCATGACGGCGCCCGACTTGAGCAGGCCCGGGATCAGGTCCGGACGGACATCGGCCTGGGCCAGGCCGGCGCTCAAGGTCAGGGCGGTGGCGGCCAGCAGCACGGAGAATTTGCTCATGGATGATTCCTCGGGGGTGATGGGTTTGGATAGGCACAGGTTAGCCAGCGCAACTTAATTCACCCTTAATTCCCGCCACCGATTGCGCCGTTTGTTCAAGCCTGCGGCCTGGCTGGCCGGCAAGCTGCTGTCTCCTTATCGATGGAGACAAGACGGATGAAACGAATGCTTGCGTGGTTGTATGGACCGCTGTTCTTCGGTGGCTTCATCGGCGCCGGTATCTGGTGGATGGGCAGCGCGGGTGGCTCGGCGGCGGGCCTGCCCTGGTTGTTCCTGGGGGCTCTTGGCGTGTCGTTCCTGGCGGAGTGGGGCTTGCCTTACGAGCCCGCCTGGAACCGCTCCCATGGGGACCGGTTGCGCGACTGCCTGCACGCCGTGGTCAACGAAGGCTTGAATGCCATCGGCCTGCTGGCGCTGCCGGGGCTAGCGGCGCTGCTGGCTCACGATGGCTTGTGGCCTCGGGACTGGCCGCTCTGGGGACAGCTGTTGCTGGCGGTTACCGTGGCCGATTGCGGGATCACCCTGGCGCACTATGCCAGTCACCGTTGGGCCTGGCTGTGGCGCCTGCATGCGGTGCACCACAGCGTACAGCGCATGTATGGCTTCAACGGCCTGCTCAAGCACCCCTTGCACCAGTTGCTCGAAGCCTCGGCAGGGCTGTTGCCGTTGCTGATGCTGGGCATCCCGCTGCCGGTGGCCCAGTTGCTGGCCCTGGCCATCGCGATCCAGCTGTTGTTGCAGCATTCCAATGTCGACATGCGTCTTGGCGTCCTGCGCCTGGTGTTCGCCTGGGCCCCGGTGCACCGCTTCCACCATATGAAGTACGGACGTGCCGGGGATGTGAACTTCGGCCTGTTCTTCAACCTGTGGGATTGGCTGCTGGGTACCACGTTCTACCGGCATGATTACCCGATGCGTCCGGGAGACCTGGGCATCGGCAGCCATCCGGACTACCCGGCGGGGTACTGGCGGCAACTGCTGGAACCCTTCAAGGTCCAGCGCTACAGCGCCGAGCCCAAGGTGCCGCAAGCCCTGCGCCGGCAGGTCAAGCCAACAGGCGGGGCCTGAGAGGCTTGAGGGCCTGGCCGGCGGTGACGCCGAACAGTGCTTTCAAGGTCCGGGAGAAGTGCGCGGCGTCGGCGAACCCGGCGCCGTGGGCCGCCTGGGTCATGGCCTGGCCCTCAAGCATCAGGGCCATGGCCAGGCGCAGGCGTCGCCACAGCACCAGGCGGCGTACCGGCAGGCCCACGTCGCGAGCGAACAAGCGCTCCAGCTGGCTCAGGGACAGGTTGGCCTGGGCCGCCAATTGCGCGGCCGCCACCTTGCCGTCCAGGGCCGCGTCCAGGGCCTGTAACGCCCGCTCTATGCGCCGGTCGACCATGGGCTGGCGCGGGCAGGCGCGTAGCGCGGCCTCCAGTTCGGGCAAGCCGGGTGTCACCTCGCTGACGCTCTGGTGCAGGTCCCGCGCATCGATCGACAGCGGTTCGGCATAGACCGTGAACGCCGCTTCGGGAGCTTCGACGATGGCGTGGCGGCACAGGGCCTGGATCATCAGGTAGTGACCGCTGTGGCGAACACCATCGAGCTCCACGGTGACCGGCTGCCCGGGGGCGATGATCAGTTGATGGGCGTAGTGGGCATGGGGCGCGGTACGCCCCATGAACCCGTGGACCAGGCCGAAGTCATGACCCAGCCAGAGTTCGCCCTGCCAGCGGGAGTCGTCCATTCAGTAGCCGCTGGCTTCCAGCAGGCGGACGACACTGGTGCCGGCCGGGCGCTGGAAGTACTTGAGCAACTGGTCGCTGCGGTTGGTGAAGATGCCGTCGACGCCGGCATGCATCACCTTCTGGAAGTCCACTGGCTCGTCCACCGTGTAGACATGCACCAGCAGCCCCTGATCGTGGGTGTACTGGTTCATCCACGGCTGCACCAGGTCGGCGTAGCTCTGTTCGCCACCGCCGGTGAGGGCTGCCGAAGGGCCGGTGCCGATGGCGCCCCGGGCCTTGGCGAAGTCGACCCAGCGCTTGAACTCGGCCTGGTCCCGGGGTTGCTGGCGGGCATAGAAGGCCGCCTTGTCGGTTTCACCGCTGCTGGCAAAGCTCTGTCCGGAAGCCGGCTCGATGCTGCCAGGCGCGAGCCACAGCAACAGCACCTTGGGCACCTGGGGCATTTCCTGGTGCAGCAGTTCCAGGCTGTGCTTGTCGAAGGTTTGCAGCACCACCTGGCCCTTGCCCTGGCCTGCTGCCAGGTCGCTCTTGGCCAGGGTCGAGCCGGCCGGGCCCAGCCAGCCGCGAGCCTGGAGTTTTTCCTTGAGGTCGTGCTCGATGCCCGGGAACAACTGGGGTTCCTTGGTCTCGATGTAGAGGCCGGGCTTGTGCACCGAACTGCCCTGGGCGATATCGATGATTTCATCCAGGGTGAGGATCTGCAGGCCGGCGAAGCCCGGCCGGGCGCGATCAGGATGGGCCTGGTTGAACCAGCTGCCGGCGTCCAGGGTCTTCAGCTCGGCCATGGTGAAGGCGTTGGCCGGGCGGTCCTTGCGCTCGGGGAATTTCTGCGCGACGTCGGTGGTGCGTTGCAGGTTGTTGTCATGCAGGGCGAACAGCACGCCATCCTTGCTGCGCTGCAGATCCATCTCCAGGTAATCGGCCCCCAGGTCGCGAGCCACTATGTAGGCGGCGGCGGTGGATTCGGGGGCATCGAAAGAAGCCCCGCGGTGGGCGATGACCGCTGGCCGTGCAATACCCAGGCGCGCGGCCAGGGCCTCGGGATCGGCCGGTTCCGCGGCCTGGGCCAGGCCGCAGGCGAGCATCAGGCCCAGCATCAGCGTTCTGGAGTGGAAGGGGGTGGGCATGCTCGAAATCCTTTCGTGGGGGCGGGGACGAGTCGCTATCTTTTAACAACTCGATGACGCTTGTGCTATCGCCAGAGCGACATCGAGCGAGCAGTTGCGCAGGTCCCGGGTTTTTTCCGGCGCTTTGCAGTACTCTTGGACGCCGCAGTTTCCCCAGCAGAGGGAAGCCAGAAAACACTGCTGTTCCTTGCCTCGCGTGTAGACCATCGATCCCCCGTCCTGCGGGACCCATAGCGAGGTTTACCATGAGCATCACCTCCGAACTCATTTGCCAGGCCGCCGACCAGCTCAAGGGTTTTGTCGGTTTCAATCACAAGACTGGCCGCTACATCGTGCGTTTCAGCGAAGACTCCTTCGGCATGGACGTGGCCGACGACGCCATAGTCCCGGCCAGCGAGTTCGTCTGGACCCGGGCCGACGGCGAGGCCATGAGCCTGCGTCGCGAGCAGATCCAGCTGTTGCTGGACCAGAACATCGACGACCGGATCAACATCAGCGAGCCCCTGCGGGTGTACATGCGCCGCAGCGACCTGCCGGAAATCCAGGCCGTGCGCAGCTTGCTCTCCAGCGACCGGGGCTGACCCGCCGCGACTGCCCGGAGCGCCTGGACAGGCGCCCCGGGAGACCGTTCATTCAGCGCCGCCGTAGGCTCGCTCGACCCTGCTCACCCGCGTACTGAAGCTGCGATACCACTGGTTGCGACCGCGCTCGCGGGCTGCGCTGTGCTCGGCGTGTCGCTTCCAGGCCAGGATCGCCTCCTCGCAGGTCCAGTAGGACACGGTGATTCCGAAGCCATCGGCGCCCCGTGCCGATTCGACCCCGAGAAATCCCGGCTGCTGGCGGGCCAATTCGAGCATGCGTGTGGCCGCCTGGTCATAGTCCGGATCGGCTGCATTGCGCTGGGAGCTGAAGATCACTGCGTAGTAGGGCGGTGCGGGTGTCTGGCCGATCATCGCTGAACCTCCCGGCAGGCCTGGAGCAGGGCCCGCGCCAGGGGCGGGGTGTGGCCGGCGAGGGCCGCGCGTTCGGGTTGGAACAAGGTCGCGACGAAGAACGGATGGCCGTCCAGCTCCACGGCGCGCAGCTCGGCGGCCTGGTCGTGGCCGCTGGCACGCAGGGCGCCGGCAAGCAGGGGGCCGGCGAAGTCCGGATTGACCCCATAGCGGCAGCGGTAGCCTTCCTCGATGCTCTGGCTGCCATAGGCCCTGGCGATCCGGCTATCGGGGCGCAACTGGATAAGATCGCGGGTTTCCACCAGGGCGCAGCTCAGCAGGCTCAGGACCGCCCGCTCGGCCTCGGGAGCGGTTTCCCCGTGCTCGGCGTCGGTCCAGCCCAGTACGTTGCGAGCGTATTCCAGCACCGCGTGCTGGAAGCCGCCGCAAGTACCGAGAAAGGGCCGCTGTTTCTCCCGGGCCACGCGGATCGCCAGCAGCGCCCCGGCCATGTTGCGATAGGGGCTGCCGGGTACGCACCAGATGCCATCGAAACCTTCCAGTTGCCCGGCATCGTGCAACTGCTCGGTAGCCAGCCACTGGTATTGCAGTTGCACGCCTGTCTCGATGGCGGCTCGTTCCAGGGCCAAAGGCAGGGCCTGGTGTGCGGTGATCCGGGGATCGTGATCACCCACCAGGGCGATGCGGATCGGTGGTGTCGCTGGGTGTGCGGGCATGGGGCGCTCCTCTGCTCATGCTGGCTTGTGGTCGGTTGGTGGCCACTATAGATTGGCGCTGGCGCAATCAATATTGGCGTTTTGACAAATGATCAATGCAACAGCGCACTATCAACTGGACTATCCCGACCTGGCGCTGATCCTGGCCCTGGTCCGTGGCGGCTCCCTGGCCCGCGCGGCCGCCCTGCTCAAGGTCGATGTCTCGACGGTGTTTCGCGCCGTGCGCCGGCTCGAGGCCGGGCTTGGCCAGCAACTGTTCGACAAGAGCCGCGCCGGCTATCTGCCCACCGGCCTGGCCCAGGCCCTGGCCCTGCAAGCCGAGCAGGCGGAACAGGCGCTGGAGGCGGCGCGGATCGGTGTGGCCAGGGGTGGCGAGGTCATCAGCGGCACGGTGCGCCTGACCTGCACCGACTCGGTGTTGCACAGCTTGTTGCTGCCAGCCCTGGCGCAGTTCATGCCGGACTATCCGGCTCTGGTCATCGAGCTGTGCACTTCCAACGACTTTGCCAACCTCAGCCGGCGCGATGCGGATATCGCCGTGCGGCTGACCGCGACGCCGCCCGAGCATCTGGTGGGGCGCTGCCTGGGGGCGGTGGCGTATCGCTTGTATGCCAGTGCCGCGTACTGCCAGCGGGTGGATTGCAGCGAGCTTTCGCAGTTGGCGTGGATCGCCCCGGACGACTTCCTGCCCGACCATCCGACGGTGGCCTGGCGGCGCCAGCAGTGGCCTGGGGTGCAACCGGCCTATCGCTGCAACAGCATGCAGTCGGTGGTGGAACTGGTGCGTGCAGGGCTTGGGGTCGCGGCGCTGCCGGACTTTCTCGTCGCCGACGGGACGCTGGTGCCCTTGAGCGAACCCCTGGGCCATGAAACGGCCCTGTGGTTGCTGACCCGGCCGGACTGTCGGGCCCTGCGTTCGGTGGTGACGCTGTTCGACGAGCTGGCGCGCCACCTGCGCTGGAACTGAGGCGCTCAGGCGCCGGGCTGTGCCTTGCGCACGAAGTGCTCGTGCATTTCGCTGGTCAGGTTCTCGATGCGCTCGGTCAACTGCTTGGTCATCTCCGTCAGGCGGGTGTTCTGCTCCAGCAATTCCAGCAGTTGCGCGGTGGTCTGGGCGGCTTGGGCCTGGCGCTCGCTATTGGCGATGGCCAGGGCTTCGCGGTGTTGCGCGTCGGCGTCGGACTGGGCTTTGTCCCGGGCGGCCTGGCGCGTCTGCGCCAGGAGGATCAGCGGCGCGGCATAGGCCGATTGCAGGCTGAAGGCCAGGTTCAGGAGGATGAAGGGGTAGACATCGAAGTGGGTCAGTCCGCTGAGGTTCAGGGCCACCCAGATCACCACCACCAGGGTCTGCGCGCCGAGGAAGGCCGGGGTGCCGAAGAAGCGCGCGAAGGCCTCGGCCTTCAGGGCGAAACTGTCGGTGCCGAAGGTCGGCGCCAAGTGGGCATGGGCGCGATGAAAGCGCAGGTGATCGGTGCTCGAGCTGGTATTTTCCGGGGTGTCGCTGGAACTCATGGTGGCCTCCGCCAGGCGTTGGAACGTCGGGCCACTATAGCTTTGCGGGGCGTTCCCGGCGTCATTATCGACGCCGGGAACGGTTTCTCTCAGAGCGCGCCGCGTTCCCCGGCGAACACGCTCACGGCGTCCACTGCTTCGCTGGCGCCGTCGCGAATCTGCAGGATCGCGGAGCCCGCCTGGTCGGCCAGTTGCACACCCTTGGTCGCCCGCTCCCGGGTCCCATCCATGCTCTTGATGGCTTGCTGGGTTTCGTTCTGGATCATGTCGATCATGTTGGAGATTTCCGCCGTCGAGCCGCTGGTGCGGGCCGCCAGTTGGCGAACTTCATCGGCGACTACGGCGAAGCCGCGCCCTTGCTCGCCGGCCCGGGCGGCCTCGATGGCGGCGTTGAGCGCCAGCAGGTTGGTCTGGTCGGCGATGCCGCGGATGGTGTTGACGATGGCGGTGATCTGCTCCGAGCGCTCGCCGAGCCGGGCGATCTGCGAGGAAGAATCCTCGATGTTGCTGGCGATCTGGCGCATTTCGCTGGCGGCCTGCTGGATCACCCCGGTGCCTTGCTCGGCGACTTTACGGGTCTGCACCGAGATGTGGTAAGCCTGGGCCGCGCTCTGTGCATCGCGCTCGTGTTTTTCCACCTGCTCGGTGACGTCGGCGGCGTACTTGACCACCTTGCACAGGCGCCCGGCGGCGTCGTACACCGGGTTGTAGTTGGCCTCAAGCCACAGGGTGCGGCCGTGTTTGTCGGTGCGTTCGAAGCGGCCATTGATGAACTGGCCCTGGTTCAGGCGGTTCCAGAAGTCCTGGTAGCTGCTGCTGTTGGCCAGTTCCGGCTTGCAGAACATCCGGTGATGCTTGCCCTTGATCTCGCCGAGGCTGTAGCCCAGGCGCCCGAGAAAATTGGCGTTGGCGTCGAGGATGGTGCCGTCGAGGTTGAATTCGATCACCGCCATGGCCCGGTCGATAGCGTCCAGCTTGTTCCGGGCCTCGACTTGCTCCTGGATCCTGGCGGTGACATCCAGGGCGTACTTGACCACCTTGTAGACCTTGCCGGCTTCATCGCGGATAGGGTTGTAGCTGGCTTCCAGCCACAGGCTGCGGCCATCGCTGTCCAGGCGCTCGAAGGTGCCGGATTCGAAATGGCCATCGCGCAGTCGGCTCCATAGCTTCTGGTAGTCGCTGCTGCGGGCATATTCGGCCGTACAGAACAGCCTGTGGGATTGGCCCAGGACCTGGTCTTGGCGATAACCCAAGGTCTTGAGGAAATTGTCGTTGGCCCGCAGCACGCTGCCGTTGAGGTCGAACTCGATCACCGCCATGGAACGGTCGATGGCGTCCAGCATGCGGGTTTGTTCGGCGATGGTCCGGTTCAGGGAATCGATGGTCTTGTTGTGGCGGTTGAATAGCATGTGGGCTGGTGCTCTGTGGGAAAAACGTTGCGTCGGTCCCTATGAGTGCGCCGGTACGCCGAATGCTCCCTGACATCCGACATTATCTGCTCAATGCCAGCGTTCCATGGCTGACAGAAAAACTCACAGTGCTGATGCGGGGCGGCGCATCGGGTGAGCGCCGGTGGTCGCATCAGGTAGATACGTATTGGCTGTGAGTCGATTTAGTTGGCTTGGCCTGGCTAACGGTTGTAGCCGCAGCGCTGCACAGGAAAGGCGGGCGCTGTCGCGAAGTGGCGGCATTATGATGGCATTGGCGCTGAAAAATCCAAATAAACCTGTACAAAAATATTTTTTACTTCCTTTTTGTATAGGTTTTTCAAGCTCTTATGCCATTTGCGCCTGGGATAGGCGATCCCCGTCATCGTTGCTGGCGGTCCGGTTGCGGCCGTTGTTCTTGGCTTGGTACAGCGCCTGGTCCGCGGCATGCAGCCAGGCCGACGGATCCTTGAAGCCGGCGTCGAACGCCGCCAGGCCGATGCTCAGGCTGACCTTCAAGTCTTCGATGTGCGGATGCCGGTACTGATTGAAGACCCGGCGCAGGCGATCCATGACCTCCACCGCCTGCGGGAGGCCCATGCGCGGCAGGATCACGCAGAACTCGTCGCCGCCATAGCGCCCCGCGAGGTCGTCATGGCGCAGGTTGCACCGCAGTTGGTTGCTCAGGTGGCGCAGCACTGCATCGCCGACGATGTGGCCATAGGTGTCGTTGATCGTCTTGAAATGGTCGATGTCGATCAAGGCGATGCTGGCCTCGATCTGTCGTTGCTGGCACTTGTGGAACTTGATGTGCAGCAGGTCCTTCCAGGAGCCGTGGTTGAGCAGGCCGGTCAGGCTATCGGTACGGCTCAGGGCGCTCAGGGCCCGCTTGTGATCGGACAGCTTGATCGCCAGGCGGTAGCAGACGGTGCCTACCGCCAATGGATAGAGGGTCAGCATGGGCAGGCAGGCGTAGACCTGCAGGTCGCTGATCCGGGCCGTGAAGCTGGCGCCGAACAGGGCCCAGGACAGCAGTATTCCGCCGCACTGGGCCAGGCTGCCGCGAATGAACAGGCGCAGTCCTCCAGCAGCCACGTTGTTCATGGCCATCATCGACAGGATGGTCACCGTCGGCAGCGGGTTGAATTGCATGGTGGCCGCCCAGAAACCGCCGAGCAGCGAGTCGTACAGCATGTTGCGGCGCTCCGCCTGGTAGGGAAAGGCCGACCGGGTGGAAAGCTGGCAAGCCAGGTGGGGCCAGAGCAGGCCATGGAACAGCAGCAGGGCCCAGACCCAGTCCGCTGGTGCCAGGGGCTGGATTGCGGCGAAGACACTGATGCCGCCGATGCCTAGACCTATGATCCTTGGTCGATAGATGCGCCGGGCAAATGACAGCCCTTTGCCGCGTTGATTTTCCATGTATTCCTGCACCAGGTTCTGTGGTGGAGCACCGTGCCGGTGCTCCCGCGGCTTGGCCGCTTGTCGGATCAGTCCGGCGAATATTGTCAGTCATTCCAGGGACAATAATCAGTGTCCTTCCAAGCCATTTCTGCGTGCTGGATGCAGGTTGTAGCGGGCCAGGGAGACAGGACGGGGGTATTCAGGCCTGGTAGTGGCCGAGGAACATGTCGAGGGCCGATTCGACGACCTGCGATTGCATGTCCGGGGTCAGGGGCGGGTGGCCGAGGCTGACCTGGGGCCACAGGGCGAAGCTCTTGAGCAGGCCGTGCAGCTGTTGGGCCGCGAACTCTGCATCCATCGGCTTGATCCGGCCATCAGCCTGGGCTGCGCGGATCCAGCGGCTCAGGGATTCTTCCCGCTCCCCCATGCGCGCCACCATGTCCTGCGCGCGTTCCGGCGAGTGGATGGCCGCGGCGATGGCCACCCGTGCGAGATCGAGGAAATTATCGTCGGCGAGCAATTGCAGCTTGGCCCGCAGCAGGCTGGCCAGTTGTTCACGCAGGGGCTGGTCGCGGCGGTAGGTGATCTCCGCTTGTGCGCTGATGCTGGCCCAGAGTTGGTTGAGGATTTCGGCGAACAGCTCTTCCTTGCTGGGGAAATGGTTGTACACCGTGCGTTTGGAAACTCCCGCCGTGGCAGCGATCTTGTCCATGCTGGTGATGTCGAAACCACAGGCGCGGAACTCGCTGATCGCCGCCTGGACGATGGCGTTGCGCTTGAGGTCGGTGCGGCGCGTCGGAGCTGTCATGGATCGGGTTCGTTCCGGGTGGTCGGGAAAAGCATCCGGCAGTCTACTTTGTCTTAATCCTGTTGCAATGTAGAAACTACACTGTGTAGTGTATTTTCCTTCGAAACGATGATCCGCGGTCGGTGCCTGGGTGCAAGGCCGAAAGATCATCCTGCAGCGCAACGCCGGCCCTTCGCGGCGTTCCGTGGAGTCATTCAAGTCATGACCATTGTCTCTTCCAGCGTCACCCCTGTTCCTCGCCAGGAAACCTCGCGCCAGGAACAGGGAGCCTTTCGCAACCACGCCCCGGTGCGTCGCGCAGGCTTCGGCAAGACCTTGCAGATCTTCTGGAACATGCTGTTCCACAAGCCGCGCAATACCCGCCCGTCCGGCGTCATCCCGGTGCAGCCCCTGACCCGCGAACAACTGCTGGCTGCGCCGGACCAGAGTGTCTTCAGGCTTGGACATTCCACGGTGTTGCTGAAGCTGCGTGGCAAGTTCTGGATCACCGACCCCGTGTTCGCCGAACGGGCTTCGCCAGTGCAATGGGCCGGACCCAAGCGTTTCCATCAGCCGCCCATCAGCCTCGCGGCATTGCCGGAGATCGAGGCGGTCATCCTCTCCCACGACCATTACGATCACCTGGACCACCAGACGGTACTGGCGCTGGCCAGCAAGACCCGGCACTTCCTCACCCCCCTGGGCGTGGGCGATACCCTGATCAAGTGGGGCGTGCCCGCAGCCAAGGTACGGCAACTGGACTGGTGGCAGGGATGTGAAATCGAAGGCATCTGCTTTATCGCCACACCATCGCAGCACTTCTCCGGGCGGGGCCTGTTCGATGGCAACCGCACCTTGTGGGCCTCCTGGGTGATGATCGATGGACTGACCCGGATCTTCTTCAGCGGCGATACCGGCTACTTCGATGGCTTCAAGCGCATTGGCCAACAATATGGCCCGTTCGACCTGACACTGATGGAGACCGGCGCCTACAACGTTGAATGGCCGCATGTGCACATGCAGCCAGAGCAGACCCTGCAGGCCCATATCGACCTGCAGGGCCGGTGGCTGCTACCGATCCACAACGGCACCTTCGACCTGGCCATGCATGCCTGGCATGAGCCCTTCGACCGGATCCTGGCCTTGGCCTGGGAACGCAGCATCAATATCGCTACCCCACAGATGGGACAACTCTTCAACCTCGGCCAGCCCGACCGGGGAATGGCCTGGTGGCTGGAGGTGGAAGGGGCGCAGGAAGAGGTGGGCCTCCAGTCTGCTTGACCTCGGATTCCGGCGGTGAGCTGTTTCCTCCGCGGGCGGATGTTTTCAGCCCCTGGCGCGGGGTCATTCGATCATGGCGTAGTCCGGGCGCTCCATTGGGTTGGGAGTCGCCCCCTTGATGTTCATGCCCCGGCCAGGGGCGAAGCCCGGGAAAAACACCAGCCCCTGACTTTCCAGGCAGAATGCCAGGGCCAGGCGCGTCACGTCACGGACGTCGAAACCGGCTTCGAAACGCTGGATCGCCTGTACCGACACCGTGGATTCGCGGGACAGCCGTTCCATGTCCCAATCCAGCATGTCGCGGGCTTGGGTGCAGTGCGTTGGGGTGAACTGATAGAGAGCGATACGTTCCAGGGTGATTTTCATCGCTAGAGAGGCCATGGGTTTTCTCCGGAAGGTCGATGCAGTGAATTGTACTGTATATTTGTACAGTTATTCGGCTTGCGGATCAAACCCGATTGCGGGTGCTGCGCGGACCTTTGGTCACAAGGTCTTTCCCGGCTTGGATTCCAGGTGATTCAGGTAGGTGGTGGGGGAGTGCCCCAGCACCCGGCGGAACATGGTGGAGAATGCCCCGGGGCTGTCGTAGCCGAAGTCCAGGGCGATTCGCGTCACGCTCTGCGCCGCTGCCAGGCGAGCCAGGGCCTGGACCACGCAGGCCTGCTGGCGCCATTGAATGAAACTCATGCCCGTCTGCTGGCGAAACCCGCGATTGAAGGTACGCAGGCTGACATGCAACTGCTGGGCCCAGGCCTGGGGCGACTGGTGGATATCGGGGTGCATGAGGAAGGCCTGGCACAATTCCAGCAGCGGACCTGCAGTGGGCAGCGGAATGTGCAGGGGCAATGGCGGGCAGCGTTGCAGTTCGCGCAGCAGCAACTCGATCAGCAAGCCGTCGCGCCCTTGCTGGTCGTATTCAAGGGGGATGTGCACCGCCTCCAACAGCAACTGGCGCAACAGCGGCGACACGCCGATGACCTGGCAACCACGACTGTCCAACGGGGCGGCATCAGGCTCGATGTACAGGCTGCGGGTACTGACCCCGAGCATCAGCACAGCATGTTCCACCTGGGGCGGGATCCACACCGCACGCTGGGGCGGAACCACCCAGTTACCTTGCTCGGTAGTCACCTGCATGACGCCGGTGGCGCCGTACAAGAGCTGCGCTCGTCGATGGCGGTGGCGGGGCAGGCGCTGGCCGTCGGCGTAATCGGTGCCGATGGCCAGTACCGGGCGTGGCGTCTGGTCCAGTTGGTCGATGGGGATATTGCGCATGCCGACGAGTCCCGTGCCTGGCGTAAACGCCAACATTATTGGCTGACTTGCTGAAGCCGGCCAAGTGCTGGCGTTCTATCGTCCGGGCTTTCCCTGGCTGACGGATGCTGTTCGATGTTCTATCTATTGCTGGCACTTTTTGGTTGCATGACGGGCATCAGCGCCGTGCTGTTCGGCTTCGGCGGGGGCTTCGTGGTGGTGCCGCTGCTGTACTGGATGCTGCTGGCCAGCCATGGGGCGGACTCGGCGGCCGGGCAATCGGCGATGCATATTGCCGTGGCCACCTCCACCTGCGTGATGATCGTCAACGCCCTGGTCGCAAGTCGCCGGCACCAGCGCGCAGGCAATCTGGTCCGGCATTACCTGTGGCCGCTGGGCGGGTATATCGGCCTGGGGGCGACGCTCGGCGCGGCAGCGGCGATGTGGGTCGATGGCGAGGTGATCCGCTATGCCTTCATCGCCTATCTGGCTATCACCATCGCCGATTGCCTGTTGCGGCGCGGCTTTCTCGACCCGGCCCAGGGCCTGCAAGCGCGCAACCTGGGGGCCGCGCAAACCATGTTTGGCGGTATGGGAATCGGCGTGATCGCCACCTTTCTCGGGGTCGGTGGCAGCGTGATGACGGTTCCGCTGTTGCGTCGTTGCGGCTTGAGCATGACCCAGGCCACCTCCATGGCCAATCCCTTGAGCGTGCCGGTGGCCCTGGCGGGAACCGCCACCTACATGCTGTTGGCGGGCTTGAGCCGCTTCGACCTGGGCCCCTGGTTCGTCGGTTATGTCGATCTGCTGGCATTTTTTGTACTGACCCTGGGGTCGCTGCTGGGCATTCGCCTGGCCACGCCATGGATCGGCCGGATCCCGGACCGCATACACGCACGGGTGTACATCGGGCTGCTGGTCCTGGTGCTGCTGAGCATGTGCCTGAAGTGACGGGCACGTCACGCTCGATGGCTCGATTGTGTTGGGGACGCGGTTCATAATCGACTTCCGCCTAACCTGGCCGGGTGCTTCCGCGGAAGGCTCCCGGTGTCCACTACAAGGGAACCTCCATGTTCAACGGACTGATGCGCCGACTTTTCCTTGTCCTGTTGTTGTCGATCCTGGGATCGACCGCGCAGGCTTCGTCTACCCGCCAAACCCTGGTCGGTAACCTGGGCAACATGCCGATCGTGATGGAGATCGATATCAGCGACCCACAGAAGGTCACGGGGCGTTATTTCTACCAGAAGTACCACCATGACCTGGCCCTGGAGGGCGCGCTGGACGGGCAGTCATTGCAGCTGCGCGAAGGTCGTGAAGACTATGCCAAGGATTCGCCGCCCCGGGCCGCTTTCCAGTTGCAGGGTTCCGCCGATGGCTGGCAGGGCCAGTGGCAGGGAGCCAAGGGCAAGACCCTGGAGGTCCGCTTGGCACCGGCCCGCGCCGACGCACCCAAGCCGGACGCGCTGCCCTACCTTACGCAGTTGTACCGGGAAGACTTGTACGCGTACCTGCGCCTGCTGGGCCTGACGCTCAAGCAAGGCAAGCAGCAGGAGTTCATGGGCTACACCCTGCAGTGGTGGAGCGAACCATCGTCGAAACTGGCGATGTTCAAGGTGGTTGCCGGTTATCCGGGCGAGCGCCAGGAGCGGCTCAACCAATTGCTGATGGAGCGCCTGTGGCGCGAGGTGACGGCTTACCACGAGTGCTTGCTGGAGGCCGGCAAGGGCGGCGAGTTCGTGCAGACCGTCAAGCCGCGGTTCTTCAACTCGGCCGTGCTCAGCGTCAGCATCGCCACCAGCTATACCTGCGGCGGTGCCCATCCGGATTTTGGCGACTCGCCCTTGAACATCGATGTGGACAGCGGCCGGGACCTGTCCCTGACGGATGTGTTGTGGGTCGGCAAAGGCCAGCCGCCCAAGCCATCTCAATACAGTGCCTTGTACGACTACAACACCCAGCAGCTGGGGCCTTGGCTGGTCAAGCAGTTCACGGCCCTGCACCCGCGTGAAATGCGCGAGCCGGCCACCGAGGGCGATGGCTGCAACTACAGCGATGCCAGCGTATGGGGCGACAACAGTTGGTATTTCACCCCCAAGGGGCTGTTCATCAGCGCCTATTTCCCCCGGGCGGAACGGGCCTGCGATGGACCGGAATGGGCCGTGCTGCCCTACTCGGTGGTGAGCAAGCACCCTGGCGCCGTGGCCCTGGACCTGCCCAAGCGCTGATGGCCGCTGCCCGGCCGGTCACTGGGCTTCCAGCCCCGGAGCCTCGCGGATCACCAAGTGGTCCAGGTTCTGGATATCGGCGCTGAAAACCCCGAAGCTCGCTTCGGGGTTTTTCTTGCTCGGTACCTGCTTGAAGGTGGGCGTTACACCATAGAAGAAGCAATACAACTCACGCTGGCTGTCGATGGCGAGCTTGATCTCCTCGAGGAAGGCCTTGCGCTTGCGGTAGTTGTCCACCAGCTTCTTGCTCAGGTAGACGTTGACCGAATAGGGCTTCTTGCTGGTCTGGCCGTCTTCCTTGAACCAGACCTTCTGGGCGAAATCGATGCGAAAACTCTGGGTGTAGTCCTTGATCTGCTTGATCTTGCCCCAGTAGATCAAGCCCTTGTTGTCTTGCAGGTACTCGATCTTCTTGAAGAACGCGGCGTAGGACGCGGTGTGTTCGCCGATCTTCAACGGCATGCGCTTGAGCAGGTCCTTGTCGTCGATGTTCGACACGAAGCACTCCACCGGATGGGCGAAGACGCTGGTCTTGTCCGGAACGTTGTCATGCTCGGCGTGGGGCTGGGCGGTCTTGCCGGAAGCGGTTGGCGGGGTGGCCACTGAAGGGGCCGTCGCGATGGCCGAGGTGGCAGGCTTGCGCAGGTACTCGCGCCGCACCAGCAGCAGTTCCGAGGGGAAGTGTTCCTCGCGGTCCTGCGCGCTCGCCGCGCCTTCCCCATCGGCGGCCGTCTTGCCGGCGCCGTAGGGACAACCTGCTATATGGCGGGTGCCGGGCAGGTTCTTGAAGTGTGGGGTACGGATGTAGTTGAGGTTCTTGGCGTTGAAGGTGCCCAGCTGGTTGCTGGATTCGAACGCCAGGCGGCATTCGTCGTTGGGGCACTGGAAGCTTTCCCTTGCTGAGTCGAAGTCCATGGTTTCGTCGAAATTCAGGTCCCGCACGTCATAAATCGACAGCTTGTCGTCGAGGCCGATGCAGTAGGCGGTGGCGAATTTCATGGAGCCTGGGTCCTTGGACGGGAAAGGGGACTTTATAGCGGTAGTGGCAAGGACCTGCACCTGTTCTTTGCGTACCGCTGGCAAACCAGCGGTGGCTAAAGGGAAGGGTGCAGCCCGCCATCCATGTCGATGACCGCGCCGGTCGCGTCGCTGGCCCGGGGGCTGGCCAGGAACGGCGCGCCGAACTGCTCTTCAAGGCTCGCCATGGCCTGCTCGCAACCGAAGCCCGATGCCATGTCCCTGGCATGCGTGAGCAGCGGCCAGCCGCGCTGGGCGAACTCGACCCGGGTCGCCTCGAGGTTGGCCGGATCGCGGGAAACGATCGCCGCTTGGGCACCCTCCGCGGCGAAGGCCCGCAGGCCAGCCTATGCCCCTGCTGCCGCCCGTGATGATCACGCGCTTGCCATGCGGGTGCAGGTCCATCGCTCACTCCGTTGGTTGTTTGTCGTGTGCCAGCTGGTTCAGGTATTCGTCGACTTCGTTGGCCAGCCAGCTGGAAAACACCCGTTGCTTGATCTCCGAGCGTTCCCGGTTGGGCAGCACCAGCCAGTAGGGATAAGGGTAGGGGGCGGTGATCGGGGACAACTGCACCAGTTCTCCACGCTTGATCGCATCGTCCACCAGGCTGCGGCGTTCCAGGGCGATGCCCTGGCCCAGGCGCACGGCTTGCAGCACCAGGTTGGAGTCGTTGCTGCACAGGCCGATGCGCGGCACGTCGAGGTCCAGCCCGGCGGCCTGGCACCAGGGCTGCCAGGACTCCATGTTGAAGATGATGGTGCTGCTGATGATTTCCTCTGGGGTCTGTGGCAGCACGCCGCCGTTGAAGTGCGGAGCGGCGACCACCAGCGTCTCGTCATGAAACAGCAGGTGCTGCTCCAGCCCGTCCCAGTCGCCCTTGCCCATGCGAATACCGACATCGACCGACTCCCGGGTCAGGTTCGACACCGCCAGGCTCGCCTGCAGGCGGATGCTGATGTGCGGCTGCGATTGCTGGAAGCGCGGCAAGCGCGGCAACAGCCAGCTGAAACCGAACGAAGGGAGGACGGCCACCACCAGCTCCGTGGATTTGGGCTGGGTCTTGATCAGCCGCGTGGCTTCGGCGATTCCACTCAGCGATTCGCGGATCTGCAGGGCATATAGCCGGCCGTCCTCGCTGACCCGCAGGCCACGTCCCTCACGCACGAACAAGGTGACGCCTATGATCTCCTCCAGCACCTTGATCTGCTGGCTGATGGCCGAATGGGTGACATGCAGTTCCTTGGCGGCGGCGGTGACGCTACCGAGCCTGGCAACCGCCTCGAAGCTGCGCAGGCAGGTGATCGGAGGAATGCTCGACATGTAAGTTATTCTTACTGGTTATGCTAAAAAATATCGATATATAACTGTCGAGGTTGTCACTAGTGTAAGGCTTAGTAAAGTCTCGACCGGCAAGAGGATGGATGCCATGGACTCAGCACACAGGGAGCGGCAAACGATCACAGGCAGCCCCGATGGCGCTGAGCACCAGGGCCTGCAAGTTTCATTGGCCAGGGCGCAACTGCTCTCGGTACGTTTTGCCCACGACAGCTACACCCGGGCGGTCAGTGGCCAGCACTGGATCTGCACCGACGGCGTCGACTTCGCGGTCGGCCCCGGTGAACGGGTGAAATTGTCCGCCGGGCTGGCCCTGATCGACGGTGAAGGCGTCTTGCAACTGGCGCCAGCCGAGCAGTGTTCCCCGCAGTCGCGCTCCTGGCGCCTGGCCCAGTTGTTCAAGCGTCGCACGGCGGCGCTGGAAATCGATATCAACTAAGGAGAGTGATGGATGAAACTCATTGGCATGCTGGATTCCCCCTATGTTCGCCGGGTGGCCATTTCCCTGGACCTGCTGGGGATCAAGTTCGAACATGACCCGCTGTCGGTGTTCAGCACCTTCGAGGCGTTTTCCCGGGTCAACCCGGTGGTCAAGGCGCCGACCCTGGTGCTCGACGACGGTTCCGTACTGCTGGATTCGACACTGATCATCGATTATTTCGAGACCCTGAGCGCTCCCGCCAGCAAGCTGCTGCCAGCGCACCCCCAGGCGCTGGCCCAGGCCCTGCGTACCCTGGGGCTGGCCTTGGCGGCCTGCGAGAAAGCCGTGCAGATCGTCTATGAACACAATCTTCGCCCGGCGGAAAAACTCCACCAGCCCTGGGTCGAGCGGGTGACCCGGCAATTGCTGGCGGCCTGTGGCGAACTGGACAAGCAACTGGCGGCCCATCCGGCATCAGGCGAACGGCCGGACCAGGCCGCCGTCACCAGTGCCGTGGCCTGGTCGTTCATGCAGCTGATGCTGCCCGACGTGGTCAAGGCCGATGGCTTCCCGGCACTCAAGGCCCATGCCGCGCGCCTGGAACAGACCGAACTGTTCAAGCGCTATCCGATCGCCTGAGCCCTGGGCGCGGCCTGGCCCGACCGCGCTCTGGCCTGCGCCTGGCTGTTGCGAGCCATTGCCATGTACTCACTCTATTTCGCGCCGACGGCCAACGGGCACAAGATCCTGATCATGCTCGAGGCGCTCGGCGTGCCTTACCGGATCCATCGAATCACCTTGCGTGGGAACTCTCCATATAGAAGCGGCCATAAAAAAGCCCTGACCAGGTCAGGGCTTTTCGTGGGGCCGGTTGGGTGAACGTGGAACTCAGTCCCAGCTCAGCGCGCCACCGGTCTGGTACTCGATCACACGGGTCTCGAAGAAGTTCTTCTCTTTCTTCAGGTCCATGATCTCGCTCATCCACGGGAACGGGTTGGTGGTGCCCGGGTATTCTTCCTTCAGGCCGATCTGCGACAGGCGACGGTTGGCGATGAACTTGAGGTAGTCCTCCATCATTGCCGCGTTCATCCCCAGTACGCCGCGCGGCATGGTGTCGCGAGCGTATTCGATCTCCAGCTGGGTGCCCTGCAGGATCATCTGGGTAGCTTCTTCCTTCATCTCGGCATCCCACAGGTGCGGGTTCTCGATCTTGATCTGGTTGATCACGTCGATACCGAAGTTCAGGTGCATGGATTCGTCGCGCAGGATGTACTGGAACTGCTCGGCGACGCCGGTCATTTTGTTGCGCCGGCCCATGGACAGGATCTGGGTGAAGCCGCAGTAGAAGAAGATGCCTTCCAGCACGCAATAGTAGGCGATCAGGTTGCGCAGCAGTTCCTTGTCGGTCTCTACGGTGCCGGTATCGAATTCCGGATCGGAGATCGAGCGGGTATAGCGCAGGCCCCAGGCGGCTTTCTTCGCGACCGAAGGGATCTCGTGGTACATGTTGAAGATCTCGCCTTCATCCATGCCCAGCGACTCGATGCAGTACTGGTAGGCGTGGGTGTGGATCGCTTCCTCGAAGGCCTGGCGCAGGATGTACTGGCGGCACTCGGGGTTGGTGATCAGGCGGTACACGGCCAGGGCCAGGTTGTTGGCGACCAGGGAGTCGGCGGTGGAGAAGAAGCCCAGGTTGCGCATCACGATGCGGCGCTCATCGTCGGTCAGGCCTTCGGCGCTCTTCCACAGGGCGATGTCGGCGGTCATGTTGACCTCTTGCGGCATCCAGTGGTTGGCGCAGCCGTCCAGGTACTTCTGCCAGGCCCAGTCGTATTTGAACGGCACCAGCTGGTTGAGGTCGGCGCGGCAGTTGATCATGCGCTTTTCGTCAACGGCGACGCGGGCGGCGGAGCCTTCCAGTTCGGCCAGGCCCTCGGCGATGTCCAGCTCGTCCAGGGCGGCCTTGGCGCGAACCACGGCGGCCGAGTCGGCGGACGTCACGGCGCGGGCTTCGAGGGCGGCGGCGCCACCGGCGCTGTCGAGGCGGTCCATGGTGGCGTCGGAAGCCTGGCCGGCATTGGTGCCCTTGGCCGTGGCTTCGCTTTCTTCTTTATCGAATTCGTCCCAGCTCAGCATGACGTGTCGTCTCCTGCTTGAGGGCCAGATGCCCGTGTGAAAACAAAAGGGTTGGCTTTTCACACGGCGCTACCGGCCGCGTTAAATCAAAGAAATCGTTTGTTGCAGCAGTGACGCAGGCAATAAACAGAAATTCGTCTGCGGGTGCTTGAGGCTGCTGTCGGGCAGGGCTGAGGGTGTCGGCTCCGGCGCGAGCTCCAGCAGGTCGTTTTCATCCGGTAAGGGAATGTTGCAGGCCCGTTTTGAGGACGCATTATAAGGATATTTTCAGGGGCGTGGGGCGACCGATGGGCGCAGGTGAGCCGAGGAAGGCGAGGGATTTGAGGCAGAGCGCGGGTTTACAGGGCTTTGGCTGGAGAAGTTTTTTTTTCAGGCGGGCAAAAAAAACCGTGAGTCGGTCAAAAAACAACCAGATTTACTAGATGTTGTGTTTTCAAAGGCAATTTCCAGGTTTTTGACACAACTCAAAACGTGGTGCTTGGTCCTGTCGAAGTGCCTTGCGGATCTCCCGGGTAAGGGCAAGTCGCCATCAATTCGCGTCATTGGTAGCGACTTTCGAGCAGGTGTCATCGTTGTGGCGGACGGTGATGTACCTTCCGGAAAAAGAGGTATGCGATTGCCGGGGTCGCACGTCGTGGAACGATCCCTGTGGTGGAGCCCCAGGGCGTGGTGGACATCTTTGCCGCAAGAGGGATTTCTTGCGGCCGGCGGTCATCGAGGCCTGGGCGGCGGGGCGGCTATCAGCCGTTGGAGCAACCGTTGCCCATTACGCGGTATTGGAGAATATGTCGCAGACCTTTGGAGTCTTCATATTCCATGCGTGCCGGTACAACTTCACATACTTCTGGAACTTCGCTCATGGAAATAACTTTGGCGATATCCAGGTCCGTGGAGTAAGTGTATTCCTCTACTGCTACTTGCTGGCTTGCGGCATCAGTCGGGATCTCGTCAGCCATCGCTGTAGCGCACAGACTGCTGAGGGCCAGAACTAATAAAGCTTTCATTTGCGTTTTACCTTTCTAAGGTCGTGTGGGGTCACGCAGCCTTTTTGGGGCTGCGTGTGGAACTTGAGTAGAAGTTTGATTAACTGCCTTCGTGGGGGCTGCAACTTGGTTAATCAGTTTGCCTGTTGGGCGAGGCAGATTTTAGGCGGGGGGCGGGGCGCCATATAGGCGTACTTTTGATAAACACTTTTGACAGTTTTTGTAACAATCGCCGAAACAGCCCTTTCCAAGGGCTCCATGAATATTTTTAGAGCGCCTCGATGTGCTTGTAAGGCCTGTTCTTGAAGGGTTTCGCTAGACCCCAGGGTACTTCGCAGGGGGTTGTTACTACCATCGTCGAATGGTTCTATAGGCGTCCCCCGGCTACAACGGGGTCATACAAAAACAACTATGTCACCGAGGTAAGAAAGATGAGTGCGGCTTCTGTGTATCCCGTTCGTCCCGAGGTTCTGGCCAAGACGCTGACTGACGAGGCGACCTACAAGGCCATGTACCAGCAGTCGGTCGTGAACCCGGACGGTTTCTGGCGCGAGCAGGGTAAGCGTCTCGACTGGATCAAGCCTTTTACCACGGTGAAGCAGACCTCCTTCGACGATCATCATGTCGATATCAAGTGGTTCGCCGATGGCACCCTGAACGTCTCCTACAACTGCCTTGACCGCCACCTTGCCGAGCGTGGCGATCAGGTAGCGATCATCTGGGAGGGCGACGACCCTTCCGAGAGCCGCAATATCACTTACCGCGAACTGCATGAAGAAGTCTGCAAGTTCGCCAACGCCCTGCGTGGCCAGGATGTGCACCGTGGCGACGTGGTGACTATCTATATGCCGATGATCCCCGAGGCGGTGGTGGCCATGCTGGCCTGTACCCGTATCGGCGCGATCCACTCGGTGGTATTCGGCGGCTTCTCGCCGGAGGCCCTGGCCGGTCGCATCATCGACTGCCGTTCGAAAGTGGTGATCACCGCCGACGAAGGCATCCGTGCCGGCAAGAAGATCCCGCTCAAGGCCAATGTCGACGACGCCCTGACCAACCCGGAAACCAACAGCATCCAGAAGGTCATCGTGTGCAAGCGCACCGGTGGCGACATCAAGTGGAACCAGCATCGCGACATCTGGTACGAGGACCTGATGAAGGTTGCCGGCAGTGTTTGCGCGCCGAAGGAAATGGGGGCCGAAGAGGCCTTGTTCATCCTCTATACCTCAGGCTCCACCGGCAAGCCCAAGGGTGTGCAGCACACCACCGGTGGTTACCTGCTGTATGCATCGCTGACCCATGAGCGGGTCTTCGACTACCGTCCGGGCGAAGTCTACTGGTGCACCGCTGACGTGGGCTGGGTCACTGGCCACACCTATATCGTCTACGGGCCGCTGGCCAACGGCGCTACCACCGTGTTGTTCGAAGGCGTACCCAACTATCCGGACGTGACCCGGGTGGCGAAGATCGTCGACAAGCACAAGGTCAACATCCTCTACACCGCTCCGACCGCGATCCGCGCCATGATGGCCTCGGGCACCGCGGCTTGCGAAGGCGCCGATGGCAGCAGCCTGCGCCTGCTGGGTTCGGTGGGCGAGCCGATCAACCCGGAAGCCTGGGACTGGTACTACAAGAATGTCGGCCAGTCCCGTTGCCCGATCGTCGACACCTGGTGGCAGACCGAGACCGGTGCGACCCTGATGAGCCCGCTGCCCGGCGCCCATGCGCTGAAGCCGGGTTCCGCGGCGCGGCCATTCTTCGGCGTGGTGCCGGCCCTGGTGGACAACCTGGGGAACATCATCGAAGGCGCCGCCGAGGGCAACCTGGTGATCCTCGATTCCTGGCCGGGCCAGGCGCGGACCCTGTACCGCGACCATGACCGGTTCGTCGATACCTACTTCAAGACCTTCCGTGGCATGTATTTCACTGGTGACGGTGCGCGTCGCGACGAGGACGGCTACTACTGGATCACCGGGCGCGTGGACGATGTGCTCAACGTCTCCGGGCACCGCATGGGCACCGCGGAGATCGAGAGCGCGATGGTCGCTCATCCGAAAGTCGCCGAAGCGGCGGTGGTGGGCGTGCCTCACGACATCAAGGGCCAGGGCATTTATGTCTATGTGACCCTCAATGGCGGTGAGGAGCCGAGCGAAGCCCTGCGCGCCGAGCTGAAGAACTGGGTGCGCAAGGAGATCGGCCCGATCGCCTCGCCGGATGTCATCCAGTGGGCGCCAGGCCTGCCCAAGACCCGCTCCGGCAAGATCATGCGGCGGATCCTGCGCAAGATTGCGACGGCGGAGTACGAGGGCCTGGGTGATATCTCCACCCTGGCCGACCCGAGCGTGGTGCAGCACCTGATCGACACCCACAAGACCATGAACGTCGCCTGAGACGCCTTCTGGTTCGATGAGCCCCGTCCGGCGATGCCGGGCGGGGCTTTTTCATGGCCCGGATAAACCCTCTGGAGGAGGGCGAAGCCTCTGTGCTGGCGCTTTCCGCGCAGTTGCCCGGTCGGCTCGGGGACGAATAAATATCGGTTTGCCCGGTAGACGTATCTGAATGTTACCGGATTGGACGAAGGTGTAACCCTGCGCCCAATTTCGGGGCGATGGGAAACGTCTGGCCCCGTTTCAGGGCCTTTTATACCCATATTAAAAATAAGGTATTACGCTGCGCTTGCCGGAATAGAAGGCTTTGCGAATAATAGGCCCGCAATTTGCAACGTAGATCGGTTCACTGTCTTTTGCTCTTGCATAATCCTGAAGAGCTGTCAATATGCCGCCCCGGCGTTCTCGGTGCTTCTGTAATTTGTTGTCGCATTGAGGAAATATCGGCTTCCGGCCTGTCGTTAGAATGCCGGTCACTCGCTCGTCGTTACCTGTATGTGAGTCCCTTTCCGGGCTTTCCAGGACGCAGCGCCGCTATTGAGGGTTCACCCATTCGCATATTGGGCTGTTGCTCACTCTGCCGTTTTCGCCCTTTACCGATGGAGTTCTAAGAATGAAGAAACTCGTGCTTCTTGGCGCCCTGGCACTGTCCGTGCTGTCCCTGCCAACCGTCGCCGACGAAAAGCCCCTGAAAATTGGTATCGAAGCGGCTTACCCTCCATTCGCCTCCAAGGCTCCGGATGGCAGCATCGTCGGTTTCGACTACGACATCGGCAATGCCCTGTGCGAGCAGATGAAGGTCAAGTGCGTGTGGGTCGAGCAAGAGTTCGATGGCCTGATCCCGGCACTGAAGGTGCGCAAGATCGACGCGATCCTGTCTTCCATGTCGATCACCGACGATCGCCGCAAGTCCGTGGACTTTACCAACAAGTACTACAACACACCTGCGCGCCTGGTGATGAAGGCCGGGACCCAGGTCAGCGACGGCATGGCCGAGCTCAAGGGCAAGAATATCGGCGTGCAGCGCGGCTCGATCCACGAGCGCTTCGCTCGTGAGGTCCTGGCTCCCCTGGGCGCCCAGATCAAGCCATACGGCTCGCAGAACGAAATCTACCTGGATGTAGCGGCCGGTCGCCTCGACGGTACCGTGGCGGACGCTACCCTGTTGAATGACGGTTTCCTGAAGACCGATGCCGGCCAGGGCTTTGCCTTCGTCGGTCCGGCCTTCACCGACGTCAAGTACTTCGGCGACGGCGTAGGGATCGCCGTGCGCAAGGGCGACAAGGCCGATCTGGAGAAGATCAACGCCGCCATCGCCGCCATTCGCGAGAATGGCAAATACAAGGAAATCCAGGACAAGTACTTCGACTTCGATATCTACGGCAAGTAATCCGTCGAATCTGTCAGTCCGAGATGGCGCAAGCAGCAGAATCTCTGAAGTTTGCGCCATTTTTTCATCCCAATTTTCGAGGACCTGAATCATGTTGAAAGGCTACGGGGCTGTCATCCTCGATGGCGCTTGGCTGACGCTTCAGCTCGCCTTGTCGTCCATGGCCCTGGCCATCGTTCTAGGTCTGATCGGGGTCGCGCTGCGCCTCTCGCCAGTACGCTGGCTGGCCTGGCTGGGCGACCTGTACTCCACGGTGATCCGTGGCATTCCCGATCTGGTACTGATCCTGCTGATCTTCTACGGCGGCCAGGACCTGCTCAATCGTGTGGCACCGTTGCTGGGCTACGACGACTACATCGACCTCAACCCGCTGGCTGCCGGTATCGGTACCCTGGGTTTCATCTTCGGAGCCTACCTGTCGGAAACCTTCCGTGGCGCCTTCATGGCGATTCCGAGGGGGCAGGCGGAGGCCGGCATGGCCTACGGCATGAGCAGCGCGCAAGTGTTCTTCCGGGTGCTGGTGCCGCAGATGATCCGCCTGGCGATTCCCGGCTTCACCAACAACTGGCTGGTGCTGACCAAGGCCACCGCGCTGATTTCCGTGGTGGGCCTGCAAGACATGATGTTCAAGGCCAAGCAGGCGGCGGATGCCACCCGCGAGCCTTTCACCTTCTTCCTTGCGGTGGCGGCCATGTACCTGGTGATTACCAGTGTCTCGTTGCTGGCGCTGCGTCACCTTGAGAAGCGCTACTCGGTAGGCGTAAGGGCGGCTGATCTATGATCTTCGACTACAACGTCATCTATGATGCCTTGCCGCTGTATTTCAGCGGCCTGCTGACCACCTTGAAACTGCTGGCGCTGTCGCTGTTCTTCGGCTTGCTGGTGGCGCTGCCCCTGGGGCTGATGCGCGTATCCAAGCAGCCGCTGGTGAACATGACCGCCTGGCTCTACACCTACGTGATCCGTGGCACCCCGATGCTGGTGCAACTGTTCCTGATCTACTACGGCCTGGCCCAGTTCGAGGTCGTGCGTGAAAGCTTCCTCTGGCCCTGGCTGTCCAGCGCGACCTTCTGTGCCTGCCTGGCCTTCGCCATCAACACCAGCGCCTACACCGCCGAGATCATCGCTGGCAGCCTCAAGGCCACGCCCAATGGCGAGATCGAGGCGGCCAAGGCCATGGGCATGTCGCGCTACAAGATGTATCGCCGCATCCTCCTGCCGTCGGCCCTGCGCCGTGCGCTGCCGCAGTACAGCAACGAAGTGATCATGATGCTGCAGACCACCAGCCTGGCCTCCATCGTCACCCTGATCGACATCACTGGCGCGGCCCGTACCGTCAACGCGCAGTACTACCTGCCGTTCGAGGCCTACATCACCGCCGGCGTCTTCTACCTGTGCCTGACCTTCATCCTGGTGCGCCTGTTCAAGCTGGCCGAAGGCCGCTGGCTGCGCTACCTGGCGCCGCGGAAGCACTGATATGGAACGTATCGATCATCCATTGCCCTGGAGCCACCTGGGCAGCGAGCGCAGCATCTCGGTATTCCGTTTCGGCAGCGGGGAGCGCAAGGCCTATATCCAGGCCAGCCTGCACGCAGACGAACTGCCTGGCATGCGGACCGCCTGGGAACTGAAGAAACGCCTGGCCGAGCTGGAAGCCCAGGGCGCCCTCAAGGGGGTCATCGAGCTGGTGCCAGTGGCCAATCCCCTGGGGCTTGGGCAGTTGCTGCAAGGCAATCACCAGGGGCGTTTCGAAGCCGGCAGTGGCAAGAACTTCAATCGCGATTTTGTCGAGCTCAGCGTGCCGGTGGCCCAGCGCCTGCAAGGGCGCCTGGGTGACGATGCCCACGCCAACGTGCAACTGATCCGTCAGGCCATGAGTGAGGTGCTGGCCGAGTTGCCGCCCGCCGCCAGCCAGTTGCAGGGCATTCAGCGGGTGTTGCTGGCGCATGCCTGTAGCGCCGATGTGGTGCTGGATTTGCATTGCGATACCGAGGCGGCGCTGCACATGTATGCCTTGCCGCAGCATTGGCCGCAATGGCGTTCCCTGGCGGCTCACCTGGATGTGCGGGTCGGCCTGCTGGCGGAAGATTCTGGTGGCAGTTCGTTCGACGAAGCCTGTTCACTGCCCTGGTTGCGCTTGTCGCGGCAGTTCCCCGAGGCACAGATTCCCCTGGCCTGCCTGGCGACCACGCTTGAACTGGGTGGCCAGGCCGATACTGGCCGGCCCCAGGCCGAGGCGCATGCCGAAGGCATCCTGGCGTTCCTTGCCGAGCAGGGGCTGATTGCCGGGCAGTGGCCGGCGCCAGAGCGTGAAGCTTGCGAGGGCATGCCCTTCGAAGGCACTGAATTGTTGTATGCGCCGCATCCTGGCGTGGTGAGCTTCCTGCGTCCGGCCGGTAGTTGGGTGGAAGTGGGCGAGCCGCTTTTTGAAGTGATTGATCCTCTATCCGATCGGGTCAGCACGGTGTGTGCTGGCACCAGCGGCGTGCTGTTCGCCGTTGAGCGGCTGCGTTATGCCCAACCCGGTTTCTGGCTGGCCAAGGTGGCGGGGCGCGAAGCGCTGCGTCACGGGCGCTTGCTCAACGACTGACTGTTTTTGTGAGAACCGACCGCATGTACAAACTTGAAGTCCAAGACCTGCATAAGCGCTATGGCAGCCATGAAGTGCTCAAGGGCGTGTCCCTGAAGGCCGCGGCCGGCGATGTGATCAGCATCATCGGCTCCAGTGGCTCGGGCAAGAGTACCTTCCTGCGTTGCATCAACCTGCTGGAGCAGCCCCATGCCGGGAAGATCCTGCTGAACAATGAAGAGCTGAAGCTGGTGGCCAACAAGGACGGTGCCCTCAAGGCCGCCGATCCCAAGCAGTTGCAGCGCATGCGCTCGCGCCTGTCGATGGTGTTCCAGCACTTCAACCTGTGGTCGCACATGACCGCCATCGAAAACATCATGGAAGCCCCGGTGCATGTGCTGGGCGTGCCCAAGGCCGAAGCCCGCGAGAAGGCCGAGCACTACCTGGCCAAGGTCGGCGTGGCGCATCGCAAGGATGCCTACCCGGGGCATATGTCCGGCGGTGAGCAGCAGCGCGTGGCGATCGCCCGGGCCTTGGCCATGGAGCCTGAGGTGATGCTGTTCGACGAGCCGACCTCGGCCCTGGACCCGGAGCTGGTGGGCGACGTGTTGAAGGTCATGCAATCCCTGGCCCAGGAAGGCCGGACCATGGTGGTGGTGACTCACGAGATGGGCTTTGCCCGCGAGGTGTCCAACCAGCTGGTGTTCCTGCACAAGGGCCTGGTGGAAGAAAGCGGCAATCCACGGGAAGTGCTGGTGAATCCGCAATCAGAACGTTTGCAACAATTCCTCTCCGGCAGCCTCAAGTAATCGCTGCCGTTATGCACCAAATTAGGTCATGCTGAGCGCCCTGCGCCAGATGGTCTAACTTGGTGCTGCCGCCTTTGGCTTCTCCTACTGTTTTTCGTTTCGGATCGCCCGCCATGACTGCCCATCGAATTGGTTTCCTGATTTGGCCCAGCACTAAAGCCTTGACGCTGGCGCTGGCCGAGGAGGCCTTGCGCGTCGCCCAGCGGGTCCATCCGGAAGTGGTCTATGAGTTGGCTTTCCTCCAGGCCGAGCCTGCCGTGGAAGGTACCTGGCAACTGCCGGGCGAGCCTTGGGCGGGCAAGCTGGAGGGGTGCCAGAAACTGTTCCTGCTGGCCGATGAACCTCCGGCGCCGGTGGGTTCGGCGCTGGGCGCCGCGCTCAAGCAACTGGTGCGCGCCGGTTGTGTGGTCGGCGGGTTGTCGGCCGGGGTCTATCCGTTGGCCCAGCTGGGGTTGCTGGATGGCTATCGGGCAGCGGTGCACTGGCGCTGGCAGGACGATTTCGCCGAGCGTTTTCCCAAGGTCATCGCCACCAGCCACCTGTTCGACTGGGATCGCGATCGGCTGACCGCCTGTGGCGGCATGTCGGTGCTGGACCTGCTGCTGGCGGTATTGGCCCGGGATCACGGTGCGGAGCTGGCTGGCGCGGTGTCCGAGGAACTGGTGGTCGAGCGCATCCGCGAAGGTGGCGAACGCCAGCGTATTCCGTTGCAGAACCGCCTGGGCTCCAGCCATCCGAAGCTGACCCAGGCGGTGTTGCTGATGGAAGCCAATATCGAGGAGCCGTTGACCACCGACGAAATCGCCCAGCATGTCTGCGTGTCCCGGCGCCAGCTGGAGCGGATCTTCAAGCAGTACCTGAACCGCGTGCCGAGCCAGTACTACCTGGAACTGCGCCTGAACAAAGCGCGGCAGATGCTGATGCAGACCAGCAAATCGATCATCCAGATCGGCCTGTCCTGCGGCTTCTCCTCCGGCCCGCATTTCTCCAGCGCCTATCGCAACTTCTTTGGCGCCACCCCGCGGGAAGACCGCAATCAGCGGCGCAGCAGCAGCCCGTTCGAGCTCTCTTCCGTACCCGCCGAGCGCGGCTGACCCCATTCTTTTTTGTACTCGCAAGCAGCGGTTCGAAGCCTTGGGCGACCGCTGCCGAAGGCTGCGTGCGGCTTGGCATCGGCCGCCAAGGCCATTTGGGTCTTCGTTGCCGCTTTCATCGGCGCTGCGTGCCTGGTCGCAGCCTGCGGCAGCGGCTCAAGAGTGGGTGTGGGTGGGGCTGCCGGCCAGGCGGATAATTAGCCCGGCAAACCTGCCGTTCAGGCGCCCCGCAGTTTAAACTGCGCCTTTGCGACGCAATTTGTCGCATTGCCATAAACCCGCGAAAAACCGGGGTTGGCGCTATAAGAAGTTGTCGCTTGGCGACAAGGCCGGGCAGAAAACTGTCCTTACAATCCCTCCATCGCTCGCCAGTTCCAGGCGGGTGTTCCTCTTCAGGAGACTCCGATGTCCGTTGAGCAAGCCCCGGTGCAACGCGCCGATTTCGACCAGGTGATGGTTCCCAACTACGCACCTGCGGCTTTCATTCCTGTGCGCGGCGCGGGGTCTCGAGTCTGGGACCAGGCTGGCCGGGAACTGATCGACTTCGCCGGCGGCATCGCGGTCAACGTGCTGGGGCATGCCCATCCGGCCCTGGTGGGAGCCCTGACCGAGCAGGCGAACAAGCTGTGGCATGTTTCCAACGTCTTCACCAACGAGCCGGCCCTGCGCCTGGCCCACAAGCTGATCGACGCCACCTTCGCCGAGCGCGCATTCTTCTGTAACTCCGGTGCGGAAGCCAACGAGGCCGCCTTCAAGCTGGCCCGTCGCGTGGCCCATGATCGTTTCGGCGCCGAGAAGTACGAAATCATCGCGGCGCTCAACAGCTTCCACGGCCGCACCCTGTTCACCGTCAATGTCGGTGGCCAGGCCAAGTACTCCGATGGCTTCGGTCCGAAGATCACCGGCATCACCCATGTGCCGTACAACGACCTGGCCGCGCTGAAAGCCGCGATCTCCGACAAGACCTGCGCGGTGGTGCTGGAGCCGGTCCAGGGCGAGGGCGGGGTGTTGCCGGCCGAGCTGGCCTACCTGCAAGGTGCCCGCGAGTTGTGCGACCAGCACAACGCGCTGCTGGTGTTCGACGAGGTGCAGACCGGCATGGGGCGCTGCGGCGAGCTGTTCGCCTACCAGCACTACGGCGTGACGCCGGACATCCTCACCAGCGCCAAGAGCCTGGGCGGTGGCTTCCCGATCGCGGCGATGCTGACCACCGAAGAGCTGGCCAAGCACCTGGTGGTCGGCACCCACGGCACCACCTACGGCGGTAACCCGTTGGCTTGTGCCGTGGCCGGTGCGGTCATGGACGTGATCAACACCCCTGAAGTGCTCAATGGCGTCAAGGCCAAGCATGATCGCTTCAAGACCCGCCTGTCGCAGATCGGCGCCAAGTACGGCCTGTTCACGCAAATCCGCGGCCTGGGCCTGCTGCTCGGCTGCGTACTCAGCGATGCCTGGAAAGGCAAGGCCAAGGACGTGTTCAACGCGGCCGAGAAAGAAGGCTTGATGATCCTGCAGGCCGGTCCGGACGTGGTGCGTTTCGCCCCGAGCCTGGTGGTCGAGGATGCGGATATCGACCAGGGCCTGGACCGCTTCGAGCGCGCCGTGGCGAAACTGACCCAAGCCTGATCCAGGCGGTGGGACTTCTCGGCGCCGGTGCTTTTCCCGGCGTCGAGCACTAATTCCTGTGCCGGGCTATCCCGGCATTTTTTTCCCTGAGTCGGACGGTTTCCGACCCTGTTCTAGAGTAAGGAGTGACACCATGCTGGTGATGCGCCCCGCGCAAATGGCCGATCTGGGCGAGGTACAGCGTCTGGCTGCAGACAGCCCGATTGGTGTCACCTCCTTGCCGGATGATGTGGATCGCCTGCGCGACAAGATCGCCGCGAGCGAGGCTTCGTTCGCCGCGGAGGTGAGCTTCAACGGCGAAGAGAGCTACTTCTTCGTCCTCGAGGACACCGCGAGCGGCAAGCTGGTGGGCTGCTCGGCCATCGTTGCCTCGGCGGGCTACTCCGAGCCGTTCTACAGCTTTCGCAACGAAACCTTCGTCCATGCGTCCCGCGAGCTGAAGATCCACAACAAGATTCATGTCCTGTCCCAGTGCCACGACCTCACCGGCAACAGCCTGCTGACCAGTTTCTATGTGGTCCGCGACCTGGTGGGCACGCCCTGGGCCGAGCTCAATTCCCGTGGCCGCCTGCTGTTCGTGGCTGGCCATCCGGAGCGTTTCGCCGATTCGGTGGTGACCGAGATCGTCGGTTATAGCGACGAGAATGGCGATTCGCCGTTCTGGGACGCCATCGGCCGCAACTTCTTCGACCTCAACTATGCCGAGGCCGAACGCCTGTGCGGCCTCAAGAGCCGGACCTTCCTGGCCGAGCTGATGCCGCACTACCCGATCTACGTGCCGCTGTTGCCGGACGCCGCCCAGGAAGCCATGGGCCAGGTGCATCCGCGGGCGCAGATCACCTTCGACATCCTGATGCGCGAAGGTTTCGAGACCGATCACTACATCGATATTTTCGACGGCGGCCCGACCCTGCATGCGCGGGTTTCCGGGATCCGCTCGATCGCCCAGAGCCGCGTGGTGCCGGTGAAGATCGGCGAGGCGCTCAAGGGCGGCGGTCGCCAGTACCTGGTCGCCAATGGCCAGTTGCAGGACTACCGCGCAGTGCTGCTGGAGCTGGACTACGCCCCCGGCAAGCCGGTGACCCTGGATCTGCAAGCAGCCGAGGCCCTGGGTGTCGGCGAAGGTGCTAGCGTGCGCCTGGTGGCGGTTTAACGGCGGCCTCCAGACCCTGGAAGGCCTGTCTGCAAAGCAGCGAGTTTCGCGGATGCCGTCAAAGGCGTCCGTCTGAGGAGATAGCATGATCGTTCGTCCCGTACGCAGCAGCGATTTACCCGCGCTGATCGACCTGGCCCGCAGCACTGGCACCGGCCTCACCACCTTGCCGGCCAACGAAGAGCGCCTGACCCATCGGGTCGGCTGGGCGGAAAAGACCTTTCGCGGTGAAGCCGAGCGTGGCGATGCGGACTACCTGTTCGTGCTGGAAGACGACAACGGCCGCGTGGTGGGGATTTCCGCCATCGCCGGTGCGGTCGGCCTGCGTGAGCCCTGGTACAACTTCCGGGTCGGCCTGACCGTCAGCGCCTCCCAGGAGCTGAACATCTACCGCGAGATCCCGACGCTGTTCCTGGCCAACGACCTGACTGGCAACTCCGAACTGTGCTCGTTGTTCCTGCATGCCGACTATCGCAGCGGTCTCAACGGCCGCATGTTGGCCAAGGCGCGGATGCTGTTCATCGCCGAGTTCCCGCAGCTGTTCGGCAACAAGATCATCGCCGAGATGCGTGGCATGTCCGACGAGCAGGGGCGTTCGCCATTCTGGGAAAGCCTGGGCCGGCACTTCTTCAAGATGGAATTCAGCCAGGCGGACTACCTCACCGGTGTCGGTAACAAGGCCTTCATCGCCGAACTGATGCCCAAGTTCCCGCTCTACACCTGCTTTCTTTCCGAGGACGCGCGCAACGTCATCGCCAAGGTCCACACCGACACCGAGCCGGCCCTGGCCATGCTCAAGAGCGAGGGTTTCAGCTACCAGGGTTATGTCGACATCTTCGATGCCGGCCCGGCGGTGGAGTGCGAGACCAGCAAGATCCGCGCGATGCGCGACAGCCAGGCGCTGGTATTGGCCATCGGCACCCCGGGCGACGATGCCACGCCATTCCTGATCCACAACCGCAAGCGTGAGGAGTGCCGTATCACCGCGGCGCCGGCGCGCTTCGCCTCGGGCACCCTGGTGGTCGATCCGCTGACCGCCAAGCGCCTGCAACTCAACGCCGGCGACCAGGTCCGCGCGGTTCCGCTGTCTGCTTCTCGGGAGTCGAAATAATGAGCACGCTGTACATCGCCGGCCAATGGCTGGCCGGCCAGGGTGAAGCCTTCACCTCGGTCAATCCGGTGACCCAGGAGGTCATCTGGTCCGGCAACGGTGCAACACCTGCGCAGGTGGACAGCGCAGTACAAGCTGCACGCCAGGCATTCCCGGCCTGGGCCAAGCGTTCCCTGGAGGAGCGCATCGGCGTGCTCGAAGCCTTCGCTGCCGGCCTCAAGGCCCGTGCCGACGAACTGGCCCGCTGCATTGGCGAGGAAACCGGCAAGCCGTTGTGGGAAGCGACCACGGAAGTGACCAGCATGGTCAACAAGATCGCCATCTCGGTGCAGAGCTACCGTGAACGCACCGGCGAGAAGAGCGGCCCGCTGGGCGACGCCACTGCCGTGCTGCGGCACAAGCCCCATGGCGTGGTGGCGGTGTTCGGCCCCTACAACTTCCCTGGTCACCTGCCCAATGGCCACATAGTGCCGGCGCTGCTGGCGGGTAACAGCGTGCTGTTCAAGCCCAGCGAGCTGACGCCCAAGGTCGCCGAGCTGACGGTCCAGTGCTGGATCGAGGCCGGCCTGCCGGCGGGCGTGCTCAACCTGTTGCAGGGCGCCCGGGAAACCGGAATCGCCTTGGCCGCCAACCCGGGGATCGATGGCCTGTTCTTCACCGGTTCCAGCCGTACCGGCAACCACCTGCACCAGCAGTTCGCCGGTCGCCCGGACAAGATCCTGGCCCTGGAGATGGGCGGGAACAACCCGCTGGTGGTGGACCAGGTCGCGGACCTGGATGCGGCGGTGTACACCATCATCCAGTCCGCCTTCATCTCGGCTGGCCAGCGCTGCACCTGTGCCCGTCGCCTGCTGGTGCCGACCGGCGCCTGGGGCGACTCTCTGCTGGCGCGCCTGGTGGCGGTCAGCTCGAGCATCGAGGTGGGTGCCTTCGACCAGCAACCGGCGCCGTTCATGGGCTCGGTGATCTCCCTGGGCGCCGCCCAGTCACTGCTGGATGCCCAGCGCCAGTTGTTGGCCAATGGCGCCGTGGCCTTGCTGGAGATGACCCAACCCCAGGCCCAGGCCGCACTGCTGACCCCGGGGATCCTGGATGTCACCGCGGTGGCCGAGCGACCTGACGAGGAGCTGTTCGGGCCGTTGTTGCAGGTGATCCGCTACGCTGATTTCGATGGCGCCATCGCCGAGGCCAACAACACCCAGTACGGCCTGGCGGCCGGCTTGCTGTCGGATTCCGAAGAGCGCTACCAGCAGTTCTGGCTGCAGAGCCGGGCCGGGATCGTCAACTGGAACAAGCAGTTGACCGGCGCCGCCAGCAGCGCGCCATTCGGTGGCGTGGGAGCCTCGGGCAACCATCGGGCCAGCGCCTATTACGCGGCGGACTACTGCGCGTATCCGGTCGCGTCCCTGGAGACTCCGAGCCTGGCCTTGCCGGGAGCGCTGACCCCGGGCGTGCGCCTGGATTGATGAGATGCCGTGGTGCGCCCCTGGCGCTCCACGGCAGCGGCTGCAAACAGCGGTGGGGCGTCGATGAGGCCGCTGCCGCAGGCTGCGAACGTCTTTTGAAACGGGCGTCGGCGGCCTCAAGACCTGTACTGATATCGATGCCTATAACAAGCAGATTCGTGGAGCCTCGCTGATGAAATCCTATGAAGTCAATTTTGACGGTCTAGTGGGGCCGACCCATAACTACGGCGGTTTGTCCTACGGCAACGTCGCCTCCCAGAGCAACAGCCAGCAGGGCTCCAATCCCAAGGAAGCGGCGCTGCAGGGCCTGGCGAAGATGAAGGCGCTGATGGACATGGGTTTCCAGCAGGGTGTGCTCGCCCCGCAGGAGCGTCCGGACGTGGCCGCGCTGCGCAGCCTGGGTTTTGCCGGGAGCGATGCGCAGGTCATCCAGCAGGCGGCCAAGCAGGCCATGCCGTTGCTGGTCGCCAGTTGCTCGGCTTCGAGCATGTGGGTGGCCAACGCCGCCACCGTGAGCCCGAGCGCCGACACGGCCGACGGCCGCGTGCACTTCACCGCCGCCAACCTCAACTGCAAGTACCACCGCAGCATCGAGCACCCGACCACCAGCCGGGTGCTGAGGGCGATGTTCGCCGACCAGAAGCGCTTCGCCCACCACGCCGCCCTGCCGGCAGTGGCGCAGTTCGGTGACGAAGGCGCGGCCAACCACACGCGCTTCTGCCGTGACTACGGCCAGGCTGGCGTCGAGTTCTTCGTCTTCGGTCGCAGTGCCTTCGACAATCGCTACCCGACGCCACAGAAGTACCCGGCGCGCCAGACCCTGGAAGCATCCCAGGCCGTGGCCCGGCTACATGGCCTGGACGAGGACGGAGTGGTCTACGCCCAGCAGAACCCGGCGGTGATCGACCAGGGCGTGTTCCATAACGACGTGATCGCCGTGGGCAACGGCGAGGTGCTGTTCTACCACGAGGACGCCTTCCTCGAGACCGGCAAGCTGCTGGCCGAACTGCAGGCCAAGCTGGGCAAGCGTGGCGGTAACTTCCAGGCGGTCTGCGTGCCGCGCTCCCAGGTGACGGTGGAGGACGCGGTACGCTCCTATCTGTTCAACAGCCAGCTGTTGTCTCGTGCCGATGGCAGCATGCTGCTGATCGTGCCGGAAGAGTGCCGTAACAACGAGCGGGTCTGGCAATACCTGCAAAACCTCACCAGCTCCGGTGGCGTGATCCGTGAAGTGAAGGTCTTCGACCTCAAGCAGAGCATGCAGAACGGCGGTGGCCCGGCGTGCCTGCGCTTGCGCGTGGCGCTCAACGAGTCCGAGCTGGCGGCGGTCAACCCAGGCGTGATCATGACCGCGCCGCTGTACGAGACCCTGACCCAGTGGGTCGGCAAGCATTACCGCGATCGTCTCACCGAAGCCGACCTGGCGGACCCGCAGTTGCTGGTCGAGTGTCGCACGGCATTGGATGAGCTGACGCAAATCCTTAGACTGGGCGCGGTTTATCCTTTCCAGATCAATTGACGGCCCGCACCCGGACGATCCGGGTGCGGTGCTTCACCCCAGACGAGAACCGACCCATGAGCGATACCCTGCAACTGATCCTTGAAGATGCCGAAGGCGCCCAACAGGAAACCTCCTGCACCCGTTTTGCGGTGCTGTGGCAAGGCAAGGAAGTGTGGATCCAGCAGGACGGCCGTGGCCAGTTGCTGATTGGCGTGGATGTGGAGGAGGGCGACGAGGAGTACGCCAGCCTGCTGTTGCGCCCACTGGCGACCAACCTGGTCAGCCTGCAGTTGGAAATGGAGCCGGCCGACGCTGGCGACGACGATCACGTGCACGGCCCTGGCTGCGGCCACGCCCACTAAGGAACGCGTTTTATGCTCGCCCTCGGCAAACTGCTTGAACTGACCCTCGCCGGCCGTGAGCCGGCAGAGAAGACTCAACTGACTGTCGACGGCGTGCGCATGCGCTGGCTAAGCGAGGGGGCGCTGGAAGTGCGCCCGCCCGAGGCGCGCGACAACGGCCTGGATCTGTTGTTGTCCGCCGGGATCCATGGCAACGAGACCGCTCCCATCGAGTTGCTCGACCGCCTGTTGCATGACATCGCCCGGGGCGACCTGAAACCCCGCGCCCGTCTCCTGTTCCTGTTCGGCAACCCCGAGGCCATGCGCCGCGGCGAGCGTTTCGTCGAACAGGACGTCAATCGCCTGTTCAATGGCCGGCATGAGCAGAGCAGTGGGCATGAGGCCCTGCGCGCCTGTGAGCTGGAGCGCCTGGCGGCGAGCTTCTTCAGCCTGCCGGGGCGCGAGCGCTTGCACTACGACTTGCACACGGCCATTCGCGGTTCGAAGATCGAGCAGTTCGCCCTGTATCCGTGGAAGGACGGGCGCCAGCATTCACGCCGCCAGCTGGCACGCCTGCGGGCCTGCGGCATGGAGGCGGTGTTGTTGCAGAACAAGCCTTCCATCGTATTCAGCGCTTACACCTACGATCAACTGGGGGCCGAGTCCTTCACCTTGGAACTGGGCAAGGCCCGGCCGTTCGGGCAGAACCAGGGGGTCAACGTCGAGCGCCTGGAAACTCGCCTCAAGCAACTGATCGAGGGCAGCGAGCCACCTGCGGAGCAGGACAGCCTTGAAGGGTTGAAGTTGTTCAGTGTCTCTCGGGAAGTGATCAAGCACAGCGACAGCTTTCAACTGCACTTGCCGGCGGACGTGGAGAACTTTTCCGAGCTGGAGATGGGTTACCTGCTGGCCGAGGACATCGCCCAGACCCGCTGGGTCATCGAGGAGAAGGGGGCGCGGATCATTTTCCCCAATCCCAAGGTCAAGAATGGCCTGCGTGCCGGGATCCTGATCGTACCGGCCACGGCCGATGGCCTGGGCTGATACTGCTAGTCAGCAGGGTTGACCGCCATCGCGGGCAACCCTATTGCAGCCCTTACACCGCGACTGCGCGTTGTTCGTTACGGCGCAGGGCGCGAGTCTTGTTCAGGGTGTCGGCGCAGGTGATGGCCGCCTCCCGCCCCTTGATCACGAAGTGTTCGAAGAAGAACTTCTGGTGTTCTTCCCCCGCATGGAAATGATGGGGGGTCAGCACCACCGAGAACACCGGCACTTCGGTTTCCAATTGCACCTGCATCAGCCCGTTGATCACCGCCTGGCCGACGAAGTCGTGACGGTAGATGCCACCGTCCACCACCAGGCCGGCAGCGACGATCCCGGTATAGCGACCGGACTTGGCCAGCAGCTTGGCTTGCAACGGGATTTCGAAGGCGCCGCCGACCTCGAAGCAGTCGATATCGCTTTCCTGGTAACCCTGGGCGAGCATTTCGCTGATGAAGCCCTGGCGACTCTGGTCGACGATCTCCTTGTGCCAGCAGGCCTGGACGAAGGCGACGCGTTCGTTGGGGTGGTGTTTGCTTTTGCTATCGATAGCAGAGAGTTGCATCTGTTCTGACTCCTGTTTGTATGAAAAACAGGGCATGCATGAATCGAATGGGATTCAAGGGTGCGCGCAAGACCCGCGTGGTTCTCCCACGACAGTTCGGCAGCGGCCCTTCGGCGCTAATCCCGTTCTCTCTTCATCCGGACTATGACCGTCGGCCCCGGGATCACACCGGGTCTGCTGACCTTGTCATCACCTGCAGGCAAGCTGCCGATGGTGCCAAGCGCTCGCGGGCTATGCACATTGCGCGCAATTACCGCCGGTGGGGAATTGCACCCCGCCCTGAGAACGTTTGCCCGTGGCGTTGGCCCGGGCGGTGGATTTTTAACACAGTCTGCCCAGGAAAACATCGTACCTTTTGGTTCTTGTCGGATTTTTCGTGCTCAGGATCAGTTTTTTCTAAAGTTGTTGCTTGATTATTCGGGGGTGAGACGGCAGTAATTCATGTCCGAAAGGGAATTCCCTGTCTTAACCGGGCCTGAGGGTCCAGCAGCGAGGCCAGATGTGATGAGCGTGATCGATCTTCGTAGTGACACCGTGACCCAGCCGACTCCCGGCATGCTCGATGCCATGGCCAGCGCCCGCACCGGGGACGACGTGTACGGCGAGGATCCGACGGTCAACCAGTTGGAAGCCGAGCTGGCCCGGCGCCTGGGGTTCGCCGCGGCGCTGTTCGTGCCCTCCGGCACCATGAGCAATCTCCTGGCGTTGATGGCCCACTGCGACCGTGGCGACGAATACATCGTCGGGCAGCAGGCCCATACCTACAAATACGAGGGCGGCGGCGCGGCGGTGCTGGGCTCGATCCAGCCGCAGCCGCTGGAGGTCCAGGCCGATGGTTCGCTGGACCTGGGCCAGGTGGCGGCGGCGATCAAGCCCGACGATTTCCATTTCGCCCGCACCCGCCTGCTGGCCCTGGAAAACACCATGCAAGGCAAGGTGCTGCCGCTGGCCTACCTGGCCCAGGCACGCGCCTTCAGTCGCGAGCACGGCCTGGCCCTGCACCTGGACGGGGCCAGGCTGTACAACGCGGCCGTGCAACTGGGCGTCGATGCACGGCTGATCAGCGAACACTTCGACTCGGTGTCGGTGTGCCTGTCCAAGGGCCTGGGGGCACCGGTGGGCTCGGTGTTGTGCGGTTCCAGCGAGCTGATCGGCAAGGCCCGGCGCCTGCGCAAGATGGTCGGTGGCGGCATGCGCCAGGCCGGTGGATTAGCGGCCGCTGGCCTGTACGCCCTGGATCATCAGGTGCAGCGCCTGGCGGACGACCATGCCAACGCCCGTTTGCTGGCCGAAGGTTTGCGCGAGGTGGGCTACAGCGTCGAGCCGGTACAAACCAACATGGTCTATGTGCAACTGGGCGAGCGAGCCGCAGCCCTCAAGGCCTTTGCCGGTGAGCGGGGCGTGCGTTTGAGCGCCGCGCCGCGGATGCGCCTGGTGACCCACCTGGACGTCGATCGCGGGCAAATCGACCAAGTGGTGGGCACCTTTGCCGAGTTTTCCCGTAAGTGACAGTGTTCTCCGTCCAATTGACTGTTTGTATCGTACAAACACGCTGTACCAAGTGATTAACGCCGATATAATGCGGCCCTTTGCCGTCGTTTCGTCTGTTGACGTTGCGCACAGGCCTTTGGCCGCAGTCTCCGTGGAAGAACCTAATGAAAAGCGCAGAAATCCGTGAAGCCTTCCTCCGCTTCTTCGAAGAGCAGGGCCACACCCGTGTAGCCTCCAGCTCCTTGATCCCAGGCAACGACCCAACCCTGCTGTTCACCAACGCGGGGATGAACCAGTTCAAGGACTGCTTCCTGGGCCAGGAAAAGCGCGCGTACACCCGCGCTGTCAGCAGCCAGAAGTGCGTCCGCGCCGGTGGCAAGCACAACGACCTGGAAAACGTCGGTTACACCGCCCGTCACCACACCTTCTTCGAGATGCTGGGCAACTTCAGCTTCGGCGACTATTTCAAGCGTGACGCCATCACCTTCGCCTGGACCTTCCTGACTTCCGAGAAGTGGCTGAACCTGCCGAAGGAAAAGCTCTGGGTCACCGTCTACGCCACCGACGACGAGGCCTACGACATCTGGACCAAGGAAGTCGGGGTGCCGGCCGAGCGCATGGTGCGCATCGGTGACAACAAGGGCGCGCCTTACGCCTCCGACAACTTCTGGACCATGGGCGACACCGGTCCTTGCGGCCCTTGCACCGAGATCTTCTACGATCACGGCGCCGATATCTGGGGCGGCCCACCCGGCTCGCCGGAAGAAGACGGCGACCGCTACATCGAGATCTGGAACAACGTCTTCATGCAGTTCAACCGCACCGCCGACGGCGTGCTGCACCCGCTGCCAGCGCCGTCGGTGGATACCGGCATGGGCCTGGAGCGTGTCAGTGCCGTATTGCAGCACGTGCATTCGAACTACGAGATCGACCTGTTCCAGAACCTGCTGGCCGCCGCGGCCAAGGCGATCGGTTGCAGCAACGACGGCCAGGCCTCGCTGAAAGTGGTGGCCGACCACATCCGCTCCTGCGGTTTCCTGATTGCCGATGGCGTACTGCCGTCCAACGAAGGTCGCGGCTATGTGCTGCGCCGGATCATTCGCCGCGCTTGCCGCCACGGCAACAAGCTGGGCGCCAAGGGCAGCTTCTTCTACCAGATCGTCGCCGCGCTGGTGGCCGAGATGGGCGAAGCCTTCCCTGAGCTCAAGAGCCAGCAGGCGCATATCGAGCGCGTGCTCAAGGCTGAAGAAGAACAGTTCGCCAAGACCCTGGAGCAGGGCCTGCGCATCCTCGAGCAGGACCTGGCCGAACTCAAGGGCAGCGTGGTTCCGGGCGATGTGGTGTTCAAGCTCTATGACACCTACGGCTTCCCCATGGACTTGACCGGCGACATCGCCCGCGAGCGCAACCTGACCCTGGACGAGGAAGGTTTCGAGCGCGAGATGGAGGCCCAGCGTGTACGCGCTCGTTCCGCCAGCTCCTTCGGCATGGACTACAACAGCCTGGTCAAGGTCGATGTAGCCACCGAGTTCACCGGTTATCAGGCCACCAGCGGCGCGGCCAAAGTGGTCGCTCTCTATAAGGATGGGCAATCGGTCGACGTGCTGGGCGAAGGCGAGGAGGGCGTGGTGATCCTCGACCAGACTCCGTTCTATGCCGAATCCGGCGGCCAGGTTGGCGACTGCGGGTTCCTGACGGCTGGCAATGCACGTTTCGACGTACGTGACACCATCAAGACCGGTGGTGCCTTCCTGCACCACGGTGTGCTGGCCCAGGGCAGCCTGAGCGTCGGCGCCTCGGTTGACGCGCAGGTCGATGCCGATGTGCGTCACGCCACTTCGCTGAACCACTCGGCTACCCACTTGCTGCACGCCGCGCTGCGCCAGGTGCTGGGCGAACATGTGCAGCAGAAGGGCTCGCTGGTGGACAGCCAGCGCCTGCGCTTCGACTTCAGTCACTTCGAAGCGATCAAGCCAGAGCAGATCAAGGCGCTGGAAGATATCGTCAACGCCGAGATCCGCAAGAACACCGCGGTGGAAACCGAAGAAACCGATATCGACACCGCCAAGAAGAAGGGCGCCATGGCGCTGTTCGGCGAGAAGTATGGCGATAGCGTGCGTGTGCTGAGCATGGGCGGCGACTTCTCGGTCGAGTTGTGCGGTGGTATCCACGCCAACCGTACCGGCGACATCGGCCTGTTGAAGATCACCAGCGAAGGTGGCGTGGCCTCCGGCGTGCGGCGTATCGAGGCAGTCACCGGCGCTGCGGCCCTGGCCTACCTCAATGCCGGGGAAGAGCAGCTCAAGGAAGCGGCGGTCCTGGTCAAGGGCAGCCGTGACAACCTGATCGACAAGCTGTCGGCGGTGCTGGAGCGCAACCGTCTGCTGGAGAAACAACTCGAGCAGCTGCAAGCCAAGGCCGCCGCTGCGGCCGGTGATGACCTGTCGGCCCAGGCCCAGGACGTCAAGGGCGTGAAGGTGCTGGCTGCGCGTCTCGATGGCCAGGACGGCAAGGCGCTGCTGGCGCTGGTGGATCAGTTGAAAAACAAACTCGGTCGCGCAGTGATCCTGCTCGGCAGTGTCCATGAGGAAAAGGTCGTGCTGGTTGCTGGCGTAACCAAGGACCTGACTGGCCAACTCAAAGCCGGTGATTTGATGAAGCAGGCCGCTGCGGCAGTGGGCGGTAAGGGCGGTGGTCGTCCAGACATGGCACAAGGTGGCGGCGTCGACGCTGCTGCGCTGGATGCCGCGCTGGCCCTGACCGTGCCCTTTGTCGAGCAAGGCATTTAAGGCGCCGACCGGACCCGCCGTCTAGTGGCGGGTCCTTGCGCTGCGCAGTTTGATTGTTTAACGGGCGCCCCTTGACGGGCTGAGGCGGCTTAGAAAATGGCTTTGATCGTACAGAAATTTGGCGGCACTTCGGTCGGCTCAATCGAGCGGATCGAGCAGGTTGCCGACAAGGTGAAGAAGTTCCGCGAAGCTGGCGACGACCTGGTGATCGTGTTGTCGGCTATGAGTGGCGAAACCAACCGCCTGATCGATCTGGCCAAGCAGATCAGTGGCGAAGCCCCACCGGTTCCCCGTGAACTGGATGTGATCGTGTCCACCGGTGAGCAGGTGACCATCGCCTTGCTGGCCATGGCACTGATCAAGCGTGGTATCCCGGCGGTGTCCTATACCGGTAACCAGGTACGCATCCTGACCGACAGCGCGCACACCAAGGCGCGGATCCTGCAGATCGATGACCAGAAGATCCGCACCGACCTCAAGGCCGGTCGTGTGGTCGTGGTGGCCGGTTTCCAGGGGGTCGACGAGCACGGCAATATCACTACCCTGGGGCGTGGCGGTTCCGACACTACCGGTGTGGCCCTGGCGGCGGCCTTGAAGGCCGACGAGTGCCAGATCTATACCGATGTGGATGGCGTCTACACCACCGATCCGCGCGTGGTGGCCAGGGCTCAGCGCCTGGACAAGATCACCTTCGAAGAAATGCTGGAAATGGCCAGCCTGGGTTCCAAGGTGTTGCAGATCCGTGCGGTCGAGTTCGCCGGCAAGTACAACGTTCCGCTGCGCGTGTTGCACAGCTTCCAGGAGGGTCCGGGCACCCTCATTACTATTGATGAAGAGGAATCCATGGAACAGCCGATCATTTCCGGCATCGCTTTTAACCGCGATGAAGCCAAGCTGACTATCCGTGGCGTGCCAGACAATCCTGGCGTGGCCTTCAAGATTCTTGGCCCTATCAGCGCAGCGAACATCGAAGTCGACATGATCGTGCAGAACGTTTCGCACGATAACACCACCGATTTCACCTTCACTGTGCACCGCAACGACTACCTGGCTGCCCAGAACGTGCTGGAAAATACCGCGCGTGAAATCGGTGCCCGGGAAGTGGTTGGCGATACCGATATCGCCAAGGTCTCCATCGTCGGTGTCGGCATGCGTTCCCATGCGGGCGTAGCCAGCCGGATGTTCGAGGCGCTGGCCAAGGAGAGCATCAATATCCAGATGATCTCCACTTCCGAGATCAAGGTTTCGGTCGTGATCGAAGAGAAATACCTGGAGCTGGCGGTACGTGCCCTGCACACCGCCTTCGAGCTCGACGCGCCAGCCCGACAGGGCGAGTGACGCGTGTTTGAAAGGGGCGCGGTCTGACCGCGCCCTTTGTGTTTTTGATCGGCGTGGAAGAAAGCTGTTCTTTCGTCCACGCTAGTCAATACTTAGGCGTGTAGGACTACTGCCGACCCGGTTGTAGGCCAACACCCTTTTTTTTGCAGACTGTAGTCCCTGAAATGTAATGCGTGAGGAGAAAGGTATGTTGATTCTGACTCGTCGGTGCGCAGAAAGCTTGATCATCGGTGATGGCGAAATCACCGTGACGGTGCTCGGCGTCAAAGGTAATCAAGTGCGTATTGGTGTCAACGCCCCCAAAGAAGTGGCGGTCCACCGTGAGGAAATCTACCTGCGGATCAAGAAAGAGAAGGACGAAGAACCAAGCCATTAATTTTTCTCGTTTTTTTTGTTTGCAAACGGGGAGAAAGGTGGTTAATATACGCCCCGTGTTGCGGAGAGCTGGCCGAGTGGCCGAAGGCGCTCCCCTGCTAAGGGAGTACACCTCAAAAGGGTGTCGGGGGTTCGAATCCCCCGTTCTCCGCCATTATTTGCTTAGTACGTTGTAATCTGGCTTTTTCTGTAAGTTATTGAATTTACTAGAAAAAGTGCTTAACAAGATGATTCGACGGGCTATAATGCGGCGCAACAAATGCACTCGTAGCTCAGCTGGATAGAGTA